>DASVTZ010000007.1 GCA_036387335.1 Longimicrobium sp. | reverse complement strand
AGGTGCCGGCCGGTCGCGGCGCGGTTCCGCAGGCGCCGCGCGCGCCCACGGGCCCGCTGGTGCAGGAGAACCTGGGGCGCACCTCGCCGGGGCGCACGTACCAGGACCTGCTGCAGACGCCGCACGACGCGCGCCTCTTCGACTACTACTTCACCTCGCAGCTCGTGCGCGTGCCGGTGGCCGGGGGCGCGCCCACGAGGCTGGGCGAGCCCGGGATCATCGAGGACGCCAGCGTGTCGCCGGACGGCCGGTTCGTGCTGGTGACGAGGATCGAGAAGCCGTACAGCTTCGTGGCACCCGCGGGCCGCTTCCCCAACCGCATCCAGGTGCTGGACATGACGGGGCGCGAGGTGAAGCGCGTCGCCGACATCCCGCTGACCGACGACCTCCCCACCGCATTCGACGCGGTCGCCACGGGCCCGCGCGACGTGGAGTGGCGGTCGGACGCGCCGGCCACGCTGTTCTGGGTGGAGGCACAGGACGAGGGCGACCCGCGCAAGCAGGCGCCGGTGCGCGACCGCCTCTTCCTGCTGGACGCTCCCTTCACCGCGCAGCCCACGCGCTGGCTGGACCTGGACCAGCGCTTCGCCGGCGTGTCGTGGGGGACGAACGACTTCGCGCTGGTGACGTCGCGCTGGTGGAACACGCGGTGGGAGCGCCGCTACGCCGCCAGCCCCGCCAACCCCTCGGCGGCGCCGCGCAAGCTGGCGGACCGCACCTACGACGACCGCTACGGCGACCCCGGCGGCCCGATGTACACCTCCACCGCCAGCGGCCACCCGGTAATGCTGACGACGGAGGACGGGCGCGCGATCTTCCTCGCGGGCCAGGGCGCGTCGCCCAAAGGCCTCTATCCCTTCCTGGACCGGATGGAGATCGCGACCGGCGCCACCCGCCGCCTGTGGCGCGCCGAGGACCCGCACTTCGAGAGCGTGGTCACGGTGCTGGACCGCTCGGGCAACCGCATCCTCACGCGCCGCGAGTCGCTGACGGAGGTGCCCAACTACTACGTCCGCACCCTTCCGGGCGGCACCGCGCAGGCGGTTACGCGCTTCACGGACCCGGCGCCGCAGCTCGCGGGCGTCACGCGCCAGCTCATCACCTACAAGCGCGCGGACGGTGTGGATCTGAGCGGCACGCTGTACCTCCCCGCCGGCTACGACGCCCGGCGCGACGGTCCGCTCCCCCTGCTGATGTGGGCGTATCCCACGGAGTTCCGCGACGCGGCCAGCGCGGGCCAGGTGAGCGACTCGCCCAACCGCTTCGCGCGGCCGGGCGGCATCTCGCATCTCTTCCTGCTCACGCAGGGCTACGCGGTGCTGGACAACCCGACGATGCCCATCGTGGGCGCCAACGGTGCCGAGCCGAACGACACCTACATCGAGCAGCTCGTGGCCAGCGCAAAGGCCGCGGTGGACAAGGTGGTGGAGATGGGCGTGGCGGACCGCGACCGCATAGGCGTGGGCGGGCACTCGTACGGCGCCTTCATGACGGCCAACCTGCTGGCGCACAGCGACCTCTTCCGCGCCGGCATCGCGCGGTCGGGCGCGTACAACCGCACGCTCACGCCGTTCGGCTTCCAGGCGGAGCAGCGCAGCTACTGGGAGGCCACGGACACGTACACGCGGATGAGCCCCTTCACCTTCGCCAACAAGGTGAACGAGCCGATCCTCCTCATCCACGGCGAGGCGGACGACAACTCCGGCACCTTTCCCATCCAGAGCGAGCGCTTCTACGCCGCGCTCAAGGGCCATGGCGCCACGGTGCGCTACGTCGTCCTCCCGTACGAGGCGCACGGCTACCGCGGCCGTGAATCCGTGATGCACACGCTGGCGGAGATGATCCGCTGGATGGACCGCTACGTGAAGAACGCCGGCCCGCGCACTCCGGCCCCGCAGCCGGCGGCCACACGGTAAAAGCAACAGCAGCCTCACGCGGAGACGCGGAGGCGCGGAGAGAGAACAGCGGAGAAAAGCCTCACACGGAGGGGCACAGAGGAAACTGCAAGCCACAGAGAAAACCCTTATTGCTGTTCTCTCTGTGGCTCTGTGTCTCTGTGTGAGCCTCTGTTCTTTTCTCTCTGCGTCTCCGCGCCTCCGCGTGAGACCAGCCGTTCCTGAACGCACCACGGAACCATCAGGAACCGCCGCCATCGTCGCGGGTAACGAGTCGCGATGGTGAACTTTTGTTTCCCCCAGGTAAAGCCAATCGAATGACACCTCCCAAGCAGCTCCGCCTGCCGCGGCGCCTCGGCGTCGTGGGCGCGCTGGTGGCGACCGGCCTCGCCGGCACGCTCGCCGCGCAGACGGGCACCCCCGCGCTCGGCTTCGACCGCCGCAACTTCGACACGACCGTTCGCCCGCAGGACGACTTCTTCCGCTACGTGAACGGCGGCTGGCTCAAGACCACGCAGATCCCGGCCGACCGCTCCAGCTTCGGCTCCTTCGTGGAGCTGCGCGACCGCAGCGAAGAGTCGCTCCGCGCCATCATCGACGAGGCCGCCGCCGCGCGCAACGCGCAGCCGGGCTCCGAGACGCAGAAGGTGGGCGACCTGTACCGCAGCTTCATGGACTCGGCGCGCATCGAGGCGGCCGGCATCACGCCCATCCGCCCCGAGCTGGCCCGCATCGCCGCGCTCAGCGACCGCGCCGCGCTCCCGGAGCTCTTTGCGCACCTGCAGCGCATCGGCGTGCAGACGCCGTTCGGCTTCGGCGTGGGGCAGGATGCCCGCCAGGCCACGCGCTACATCGCCTCCGCGGGGCAGAGCGGGCTCGGGCTTCCGGACCGCGACTACTACCTGAAGCAGGACGCCAAGCTCGTCGCCGCCCGCGCCGCGTACCAGACGTACGTGGAGACGCTGCTGCGCCTGGCCGGCGACCGCAACCCCGCCGCGGGCGCTCGCGCCGTGCTCGCGCTGGAGACGGCGCTGGCCGAGAAGCAGTGGGACCGCGCCCGCAGCCGCGACCGCGAGGCGAGCTACAACCTGCGCACCGTCGCGCAGCTCGACTCCATGATGCCGGGCTTCTCCTGGACCCGCTTCCTGCGCGCGGTCGGCGCGGAGAGCACGCCGGGCGTCGTCGTGCGCCAGCCGGACTACATGACGGCGATGAACCAGATCATCGCCGCCACGCCGGTGCCGGTGCTGCGCCAGTACCTGACGGTCAAGCTGGTCGACAACTACGCGTCGGCGCTCAGCTCGCCCTTCGTCAACGCCCAGTTCGCGTACCGCGGCAAGGCGCTGCAGGGGCTGGAGGCGAACCGCCCCCGCTGGAAGCGCGGCGTCGGCCTGGTGGAGGGCGCCCTGGGCGAGGCCGCCGGCCGCCTGTACGTGCAGCGCAACTTCCGCCCGGAGAGCCGCGCGCGGATGCAGGAGCTCGTGGGCAACCTCCGCTCCGCCTTCCAGACGGCCATCGACTCCCTGGAGTGGATGAGCCCCGAGACCAAGGTGCAGGCGCAGGCCAAGCTGGCGAAGTTCAACGTCAAGATCGGCTACCCGGACCAGTGGCGTGACTACTCGGCGCTCACGATCCGCCCGGGCGACCTGCCGGGCAACCTGCGCCGCATCGCCGAGTTCGGCCACAACCGCATGGTGCGCCGCCTGGGGCAGCCCATCGACCGCGCGGAGTGGGGGATGACCCCGCAGACGGTGAACGCGTACTACTCGCCGACGATGAACGAGATCGTCTTTCCCGCGGCGATCCTGCAGCCTCCCTTCTTCAACCCGGCCGCCGACGACGCGGTGAACTACGGGGGAATCGGGGCGGTGATCGGCCACGAGATCAGCCACGGCTTCGACGACCAGGGCCGCCGCTCCGACGGCGAGGGCAACCTGCGCGACTGGTGGACCGAGGCGGACAACGACGCCTTCAAGCAGCGTGCGGACGCCCTGGTGGCGCAGTACGCCGCCTTCAGCCCGGCGCCGGGCCTCAACCTCAACGGCCGCCTCACCCTGGGCGAGAACATCGGCGACCTGAGCGGCATCGCGATGGCGTACCGCGCCTACAAGAAGTCGCTGAACGGCCGCGAGGCCCCGGTGATCGACGGCCTCACGGGCGACCAGCGCTTCTTCATCGGCTTCGCGCAGATCTGGCGCACGCTGATGCGCGAGGACGCCCTGCGCCAGCAGGTGATGACCGACCCGCACTCGCCGGGCGAGTACCGCACCAACGGCGTCCTCCGCAACATCCCGGAGTTCTACGCCGCCTTCAACGTCCAGCCCGGCGACAAGATGTACCTGCCGCCCGAGCAGCGCGTGAGGATTTGGTAAGCCTTGGTGGATGGATGGTAGACGGCGGCCCGGAGCGAATCCGGGCCGCCGACTTTTCGTTTGGCGCGGCCAGCACACGCGCGCGGCACGAATCCGCACAACAGTTTACTCAGGAGCGTTATTCCGCGATTCCGCGTGCATATTTGGCTCGTTCCGCACGAGCGCGCACAAATGCAATCAGAGTGCTGGCAACGTGCCGATCCATCCCAGTGATTTCAGAGGGAGAACGCGCTTACCTGGTATTCCGCGGTCCGGCATTTCACTTTACGGCAGATCGACATAAGGCGCCGCGGACGCACACGAGACGCAAATGCTTGCGTGCATACGCCGATTCCGTCTACTTAGAGGGTGGTTCGGCAGCTGTTCCTCAAATCTCGCTCCCTAATAGGATCAGAAGCTCTCCTGTAGCCGTAGCCCTGCGCCACCGAACAACGGCTCGACCATGCGCCGGTCAAAGCCCGGCTGCAGAGTCACCCCGAGATCGCGTCTGCGTCTATTCGCATCTTTGCAAACGACAGGACCTTTATCATCAGGAACCAGATTAGCTGCGCCCTGCGTCCACGGGTCTTTCTGCGCGTATCCCACAGCGGATGCGTGACGCACGGGCGAAGGCACAGCATCTTGACTGCACGAGGCCGCCGACTGGCAGCTGAGCTAAACTAGCATCTTGAGTTTGCGAGCTACTCCATCAGATCACCCGCCGCCGAACGAAGGCCTTGCATTTGGCACCAAGCCTGAATGATTGTGCAGCTTGATATACTCCTGCTTCCTGCTGCCGCTGAACTAGGTGTTTCGCCTTGTGAGCGCAGGAGCGAGACCAACCACGCTGTCAGCTGCACAACGGAAAAGGTTGAAACGACGTCCATTTGAACTGATTCAGCAGAAGGCGCGTCTCCGTACCTAAGACTAAACCGATGGCACTTAACGCTACTATCATGATGAAGGGCTCCGACCCCGCTCAAGCTACCATCTCTCTGGTCTGACACCCCCATGAGGCATGATGCTATCCCCCGCTGACCAGCAGATCCTCCGAGCATACCTTGAGGACGACCGAGTCCTTAATCGGGTGCTGGCTGAGCCGTTTCCTCGGGACGCGCACATACTTGCAGAGTGCCGAGCCGCTGCTATCCTCGCCCACGACGGGAAATTACTTCCGGGATGGGACTATCCTCGAAATCAACCGAACGGATATGGTGGTTATGCTCATCTGGAATTTCCCACGTTTGATGACGAGCTACCCTCGTTCGTCCGTCACGACCAAGGAGTGGGATTGTACGGTGGTGAATGGGCGATTTTGGCTAACCATCTCCTCACCCTCGATCTTGAACTCTTGATAACATCGCTTGACGTTACCGTGCAAAGGGAGCTTTGCGCTCGGCTGCACTATTGTGAGTGGGACCAGTGGCGGAAAGCTGAGGATGATGGGTGGTCGGTGCTCACATCACTCTGTGGGTGGATCATTGAAACGAAGCTCCACATGGCATTCCCACCAATCGCACTTGGCGTGTTCCTCCTTAAACGTGGAGTTCTTGACCGATGGTGCGGCTGCAACAAGCTGTTGCAGGACAGATCGGCGCCGAAACCACAAGCTAAGCCTCGCAAGCGCAAGAAGTAGTGCGGTTCGTTGTACTCTGAAGTTGGTTCCCCGTGCATTTACTCACCCGCATGTTCGAATATCGTGACAGCACTCCGTGACCCGAGCTGACGTCAGACGCGAAGAGGATTGGATTCACTGCGTGTTCGCGGTCGAGAGCAACGTCTGCGAGCGGACGGGCAGCAGCCCGATTCGAGGGCGGCCGCAAGACATTTCGGAGAGCAGGGCATGCTTGAGGCGGACCCGGAGCTTGCTGGGCGGGAAACTTGACTCAGCACCGATACCACCCATCACGCTGTGAGGTGCGTTGAAGACGGGCGGATGTTGAAGGCGTTACGCTGGTTTGAACGCCCGACGTGTTGTACGATACGAAGACAAGCGCGCGGATCAGTTCCACCAAAAGTTTGCTTCGCCGCGATCCCACTGGAGGGCGACCGCTCGTGCGCCGGTCCGGATCAAGCTGAGTACGATCCCGCCGGGTGACGGGCGCAAATCTGATCCACCACCTTCCACCCGCCTTCTGGCACTTACGGCTTTAACGCGGTCCCTTTCGACAAAATCCAGGCATCGGCGCACGTACGTTCGATTTGACTTCACGGCCGCCGCAGCGAGAAAAGACCGGCAACGAACAATATGTTTCCTTGCGGAACGGATGTCGCTAGCTCTTTCTCTATCGAGGCGCCGCTTCCAATCAGCTTTTCTTCACCTGTCTCCTTCCCTTACCGATTGGTACACGTGGGGCACGCAGAGCAACCCGTCCGGTTGAAGATACGATACGGCTCGCGGCAGGACTGACCGCCGTGGCGTGTATTCCCCTCGTAATCGCCGCGATGCTGTACGTAGCTATTCATGCCTCGCGGAGCAACCCTGCAGGTTTCAATGCCTCAGCCGTCTTAGGGGCGCTTGGGACAGGCGGGGTTGCCACGGGCTTAATCGGCGCGGTGGTCGTGCTGCACAGAATCATTCGTGATACCATCCGACCCATACCTCAGGCGCCTAACATCCCGACGGAGAGAAAGTAATGGACGCGGCCACGCAGAATGAGAGCCATGATCCGACGCGGCGGCTGCGTCGAATTTTTGTGATTTTGCTGACAATGTGTGTTCTTGTTGTTGCAAGCTCCATATATGTGCTCACCCAAACTCGCCCGCTGCTGCTCCAGGTCGAGCAACTAACCGAGCAGTCGGACAGCATCCGTCGTACGATACACATACTTACTGATTCCCTACGAAGGAAGAAGCACGAACTACACGTCGTTGGATAGCGCCTTCAAAGCATACATCAAGGACCCGTTTCCGGCATTCGTCTTAATACAAGCAGACCCACGCTTAGAACAAAGCGATCTAGATAGCCTTCGCGCAAACCTCAACACGACCCTTCTTTCGTCTCCAGGCGTTCAGCGAATCCCGGGGCCTATTGGATCATCGGACGTGCGGTACTTCCACAAAAAGGATCGAGAGGCAGCAGAGCGCGTCGCGCAGTTAGCAGATGCGTATTTCGCCCGTCAGAGATGTTCAAAGGCCTTTTCGCGACGCCTGAAGCATATTAATCTGCCGTCGCGCCCCGGCCAGATCGAGATCTGGATCTCACCCAATTGTTCGCTGCAGAGCATGTGAGTCGTTACATAACGTTCCACCCTCCCGCGCGAGGATGCCCCTGCGGCAGCAGGTGATGACCGACCCGCACTCGCCGGGCGAGTACCGCACCAACGGCGTCCTCCGCAACATCCCGGAGTTCTACGCCGCCTTCAACGTTCAGCCCGGCGACAAGATGTACCTGCCGCCCGAGCAGCGCGTGAGGATCTGGTAAGCGTTGGCGGATCGATGGCAAGAAGACGGCGGCCCGGAGCGATCCGGGCCCCGTTTTGGTTTCTGATTTGGCCGCCCGCCGTCGGCGCCACTTCGGATAAGCCGCTCCGAAAGCGGGGTACGCGTCCAATCCGTTCACAGTTCTGGAGATACCCTTCCGCCACGAGCTCGCAAGGCGCTTCGTGGCAACGAGGTGGCGCCCCGCCACCAAGATTCCGCATAACACTGGGTGGCAACTCCCCTACCCCGTGCACAGGCAGGGGATACTTCCACGAACCCCTTGTGTGCATACCCGAATCGATTCTACTTAATGTGTTAGCCCCTCCTTGTCCTGTTCACCTAATGGTTGAGCGAGGCAGTTCCCAGGCGATGACCGACTACTCTCCAGAAGCATCGATGTTTGGACAGGCCGGAACATCACCCGTCGTATGGCAGATAGTGGCACGCGAGCTAATCTGCGCAGCGAATGTGGTAGTCCAGAGGTACTCTACAATCGAGCCCTGGCCCAAAGATTCACAATGGCCGCCGCTCCCCATCGATTACCAGAGGTTCCATACTTCGCTGATGCCCGCCTTACTGCTATATGCGTTTGCGACTGAAAACCTGATTAAGGCAATTCTCGTTGCGAAGGGGAGAAATCCGACAGCGAATGGCTCCTTAGACAAAAGCTTCAAGACCCACAACCTACTTCGACTCTTTCGAGAGGCCGATCTCACCGTTGAGAAGCCTCTTGAAAGCCTGCTCGTGCGCCTACAGCAAATTATCGAGTGCGGGAAGTATCCAATTGGTATTACACCAGGACCATATTCACCGTCCCAGATCTCTTCTAGCGAACTGGAAATGATTCGAGCGCTCTTACAGGGACTTGAGGAGGCTCTGCGGGTACTCCACCCTTTGGTCCTTGGACCGATCGATTTGACGCGTCTCTGTTGACCTCGCTACGGGCCGCCTATAATCGGCTGATGGATGCGGGGCCATCCATGCTTCTTCACCAGCCGATAACGTTGCCAGCCCCGCACCTTCAAGCTCTTGTCTCGGCTAACTGGCTTGCGGGCCAGCCATGTTTTCGCTAAACCTCCACGCTCCCTATTTCTCACCATCTGCCGGGATCCGCTATGCCTCAGAGCTACCCCTACATCATCTCCAATAATAAGATTGAGCCGATTCTGGCGAAGATCCGCTCCGCAGCCAAACCGGAGCGGTTCTCGCGAGAGTTTCTCAAAAAAATGGGCTTCACTGCGTCGAATGATCGTGCGATGGTGACAGTGATGCGGGATCTCGGTTTCGTTGGAGAGACCGGTTCCCCAACTGAGTACTATGATCGACTCCGCGACGCGACCGATTGGAAGGTGGTTTTGGGTGAGCGCGTGAAAGATCTTTACTCTGATCTTTATGCCTTAAATACCGAGATCCACAATGCAACCGATGATGAAATAAAAGGTGCAATCAGTCGAATCACTGGCAAAGACGAGAGGTCGGTTGCGCGCTATCTGACGACATTCAAGACTCTCGCTTCGCTCGCTAATTTTTCAGGCCGGCCCTCCAAGTCGAAACCACACGTGGAAGTACAGGAAGTTGATGTCCAACCACCACCTCAGCGTGCCACTCCCCACGAGCCGCCCGCAGGTGCCCGGGAACCATCATTCCATTACAACATCCAAATTCACTTGCCAGCGACCACCGACATCTCCGTGTACAACGCGATTTTCAAGAGCATGAAGGAGCACCTCGCACACATCGCTTTATGAAAGCGCTCAAGCAATTTGTTTTTAATGCCATCCTCCTTGAGGACACCCTCGACCGGCTTGAGGAGTCCGGTACTTCCGTACGACAGAACCGGAACACGGCACCTGTGGCGCGCATTGCGGAGACGGACTTTAGTCCCCGCATAGTGCATAACGCACAGAAAATGGCGTCGATCTACATAGCCTTTTTCTGTCTTGAAAACGCTGGGCGAGAACTTATCAGTGAGCGGCTACTGGAGCGTAAGGGTGCGGATTGGTGGCACCTCTGCGTGCCGACAAAAATTCGCACAGCGGTTGAGAAGCTCAAGGAGAAGGAGGAGAATAATCGGTATCATTCCCAGCGATCGAGCGAGCTCATTGGCTACACCATGTTTGGCAACCTCGGTCAGATCATAATCGCTAACTGGGAGGAGTTTTCGGACTTGTTTCCTGACCAAGCGTGGGTAACAGCTCGGTTCAACGATCTTGAGATGTCGCGGAATATTATCATGCATACGGGAATCCTCCCACAACTTGAGATCGAGCGCATTGAGAGCATTGGTCGCGACTGGGTCCGGCAGGTCGGGTGAGCTCACGTCCGCGCCTCCCCATGGCCTGATAATCGCCTGCAGCGAAGACGGAGCTACCCGGCGAATGATGCCGCCGGACGTGAGGAGCCGGCGAGGCGATTTGCGGCCGGGTCCTGGTCCGATGGAAGACGGCGGCCCAGAGCGATTGGGCCGCCGCTTCGGTTTCTGCTTACACATCTTCGGGTTGCGGGTTAGATTCTGAGAGGCACTGCTCGGTTCTGGTGCGCGAACTGCGCATCGCGCGCATGTGAGGAGCACCAATCCGCTTCACACTGCCACTCCGTGTATCTTGTATCCGACGAATCTGGAGGCTGCCGTGTCCGACGACGAGCTCCTTGGCCGCATTACGTTCCGCCCTGAGCAGTGTGGCGGTCGTCCCTGCATCCGAGGCATGCGCATTCGCGTGGCCGACGTGCTCTCTTTGCTCGCCGCCGGAGCGCCCGAAGCTGAGATTCTCCAAGACTACCCATATCTCGAGCGCGACGACATCGCGGCGTGCCTGCTGTACGCGGCGCGGCGAGTGGACCACCCGCGCTTCGCGGCGTAAATGCTCGCGGACGCAGAGCGAAAGGAAGCACTCGCGGGCCGCCGCGTGTGGGTTGACGCCCAACTTCCGCCTGTGCTCGCCCGCTGGCTGGTTCGGGAGTATGGGGTTGACGCTGCACATGTGAACGACATCGGGTTCTTGGGCGAGGACGACGCCGTAATCTTCGCCGCAGCTCGGACCGGAGGTGCGGCAGTGGTGATCACGAAGGATGAAGATTTTGTTCGGCTGCTGGAGCAGCAGGGATCTCCGCCTCAGGTTGTATGGGTCACGTGTGGGAACGTGCGCAATGCCGCGCTACGCGGGCTCGTGATGCCCGTCTGGCCGCAGGTGGCGGCGCTGCTCGCCGCCGGTGAAGAGCTCGTGGAGATCGGGTGACGTCGTCCGAGCGCGGCCAAGAGACGCCGTCCTCGGCGACATCCCGGGGCTCCTAACGCCCGCCCTTCAACGTCCCGCCTGGCGACAAGACGTACCTGCCCCTGAGCAGCGCGTGAGGATCGGTGGCGCCCGGTGTGACGATGGAGAACGGCGGCCCAGAGTGATCCGGGCCGCCGTTGTTGCTTCCCGCCGTTGTTGCTTCCCGCCACTGGTGCGCCTTCCAGGCTGCGGGCGCGTGGTTTGCCGAGCGAGCGGGGATGAGCATCCACGACGATCTCCGCACGAAAGCTCTCGTGGTGCACGACCGACTGTGCGCCGAGTACGGCTGCCCGATCCCTTTCTTCCATGAGCTCGATCCGATGGGCGAGCTCGTCTCCTCGCTCCTCAGCCACCGCACCAGGAACAGCGATTCGGGCCGCGCATTCCGTCAACTCCGGGCCAGGTTCCCCGATTGGGCACAGGTCAGGGACGCGCCCGTGGAAGCGGTGGAGGAAGCGATCGCGCCCGCTACCTGGCCGGAGCAAAAGGCGCCCCGCATTCAGGCGGTGCTGCGCGAGATCGGTGTGCGGCGTGGTGGAGAATTGTCGCTGGACTTCCTCGGGACCCTGTCCGTGGAGCAGGCGCGGGAGTGGCTTGAAGCGCTCAACGGGGTGGGGCCGAAGACGAGTGCGGCCGTGCTCCTGTTCAGCCGGTTGCGGATGGCCGCACTCCCCGTGGACAGCCACCACCACCGTGTGGCGCAACGGCTGGGGCTGATTCCGGCGAACGTATCGGTAGGCCCCGCGCACCGGCTGCTGGAGGCGCAGCTTCCGCCGCAGTGGGATGCCCAGCAGGTGTACGACAACCACGAGGCTCTGATGCTGCACGGGCAACGCTGCTGCTACTACCGCAATCCGGACTGTCCACGTTGCCCCGTTCTCGACCTGTGCCCCTACGGCGAGCGCCAAATGCGCGGCCTCGATCCGTCCGGTCGGGATAACCTGCGATAGAAGCGCGTTATACGGCCAATCGGCGTCAGTACACGCACTGCGCTTCCGCGCGTCCTCCACCAACCTTTAGCCGGGCAAGAGGTGCACACATAGCCCCTCCTACGTTCGTGGGTGTTATCTGGAACCGTCTAATTCCTCGTAACACTCCCAGCGATTCCGACATAAACCCAAACGCGTGCAGAACATCACCAACGAAGCTCTTGCGCGCATATCCGAATTCCGTCGAGTTAGAGAGTAGTTAGGCCGTCAACTACTATCCAAGCACCGCACATGATGGGAGATCCGAGTGTTCACGAGATCGTTCACGGCGAACGCGGTATGTTACGCGGAATCGACGCGTGCATCGAAGCCTTGTGCCTCGTTTCGGCTGTGACCCTGATCTATTCCGCGATGGACGCTCTCGCGGGATTAACGGTACCGACTAACCGAGCGAGTGGGGGCGGTCCAGACTTCAAGGCATGGGCCGAGAAGTACTTCGTTCCATACCTCCACACCGCGCTGAGTTCTGCTGACCTTTGGGCCGCCCGTTGCGGCGTCTTGCATGCCTATAGCAGGCATAGCGATTTGTCTCGCCAGGGACAGGCAAGGAGCCTGGTCTACAGGTGGAGACACGTTCATCACCCGAACGACCTTTTACTGCAGCAACACGTTAACGACGGGGCTGTGGTCGTAGAGATCGAGGCGTTGGCTGACGCATTGAGGCACGCAGTTCAGCGGTTCCAGGAGGACATCGAGCAAGATCCCGATCTGCGCGCCCGAGTGCAGCATCACGTTGCCGCGTTGCTGTGCTACAAGCCGTCGATGCCCGCCGTAAGGCTACCAAGAGCCCGCGGTCCTCGCGCGGCCTAACAATCGGCTGCAGGGGATGCGGGGCCTTGCATGCTTTCGGGTGGGATGAAAGCCTTGCGCGGCGGCCCCGCACCCCTGACCCTTGCGTTGTTCGGCGGCTACGCTTCGGATATTCGTTCCGAATCTTGGACTTAAAGAAAGCATGGTACAAACAGGAGGATTGCCAAATGGTTAGGTGCACAGCTCCGGTAGATGTATCTTGTCGGCGTCGTAGTTTCTCACACCTCCTATTCGTTCAAGACCATGCGTTTTTTCCTGCCGTCGCTGCTGGTCGTCGCGCTGGGCCTGGGTGCCTGCCGCGGTCGGCCCGAACCCGGTACCCGCGCCGCCGATTCCACCGGTCGCGACGGGACGTCCAGCCCATCTTCGGACCCTCAGGCGATGAACGCATCCGCCGAATCCCCGGCCGAGGGCGGGTACCGCCTCCTGGGCGTGCTCGACCCTGAACGGGGCAACCTGGTCGCCTTCGCGATGAAGGTGCCGCGCAGCTGGCAGGCGAAGCAGACGTTCACCCGGCGCTGGGTGGGGGCGATGCCGCAGAATCAGATCTACCTCGACCTGCGCGCGCCCGACGGTCGCACCCGGATCGAGTACCTGCCGTCGCGCACCTACAACCACGCGGACGGCCCCACGATCCGGCAGACCCGGGGCATGGCACAGTCGATGGGGCTGCCGATCTCCCGGCTTCCGGACGAACTTCCGCCGATGCCGCCCGTGACGTACATCCGGCAGGTGTTGCTGCCGTTCCTGGCGCAGAACGGGTTTCAGCTGCGCAACGTCGGCAACGAGATGGACGCGCCGCAGCGGCGGAACGCGAACGGACAGATGGAGTCGCGCGGGTCGGTCGACGGCATCCTGCCCAATGGCAACCGGGCCCGGGTGGAGTGCCGCATCACCCGGAACGTGCAGCAGATCGGCAACGACACTTACACCACCTGGATGGTGATCCCGTCAATCACGCAGACGGCCGACGACCTGGACACCGCCCACGGCCACACGGTGGTCGCCCAGGAATCCATCGTGATGAACCCGACGTGGATGGAACAGAATCAGGCCGCCCAGACGCGTGGTGCCCAGGCGAACAGCGAGTTGAGTCGCCAGCAGCACGAGGCGACGATGGGGCAGATCGACGCCAACACCGCTGCGATGACCCGGGGGCACAACGCCCGGATGAATGACATCCAGCAACAGGGCGCCGCCAACACCGCCCGGCACAACGACCGCATGGCGGCGATGGACCGGGACAAGGCGGCGTTCGACAACCGCATGGGCTCGATGGACCGGCAGCAGGAGACTCGGATCGACGGCATCCGGGGCGAGGCCAACTACGTCGACCCGACGTCAGGGGAGCGGGTGAAGCTACAGGACGGCTCCAACCACGTCTACCGCGACAACCGGAACCCGACGCAGTATTACGGTACCGACACGCCTATCGACGCCGGGCGGATCGACTGGCAGGAACTCCAGAAAGTCTCACTGCCGAACCACTGATCCGATCCCTCTCGGCTCAGGGTCATCGTCGTGAGAAAGCATCCCTGACGCACGGCAGGGGACGGGCTGCAGTCGTAAATACGGCGGCCCCCGGTGTGGAGCCTCGCGGCTCCGGGCCAACATGGAATTCGCGCGCGGGGTGCCAATCGCTGCAGGGGGGCCGTGCATGCCTTCAGCCGGATGAAAGTCTTGCGCGCCTCCCCCGCACCGCTGACCCTGTGTCGTTAGGCCGCTGGGCAAGCGTCGCGGCAGCCGCAGGTCATCTTACCCGCGGTTGCATTCGACGTCCCGGCATCTACGGCCATCTAAATCGGATTCGATACCACATGAGCCTGTCCTGAGATGATCAGCGCAGAATCCTTCAGTTTCGTTTTTACTGCCGCCAGCGCACTCGGTACAGTGGTGGCTGCTGTTGCGGCTTGGCAGGCGGCGAAGGCGGCCTCTCAAGTAGCCGAGGGGCAGTTAAATTCTACTTACTATACGGAGTATGGGACGCCCGAGATGGTGCGAGCACTCCGGCGTCTCCGTCAGTGCAGGGAACAGCACGGCGAACACTTCGCTCTAAAGTGGAAGCAAGCTCTTGACCAGGGAGAAGAGTGGGCTCAAGAGGTTGACCTAGCCCGGCGAGCGGTCAAGGTCTACTTCGTTCGGGCCTATCGGCTCTATGAAACGGGGTATGCTTCCAAGAAATTCCTGAGAGCAGTTGCGGCGGTCGACGGCTTGAACGTTTTGTTCGATATCATTGGGCCATTGGAGTATGCGCTGAATCCCGTTTACGATGCGCATCGGTTCGAAAGCTTGCGACGAGTGTGTGCGCCGGTAGGAACGCGCGGACTCATCGCACCGATTGGATAACCCGGTCCAGCTGAGCCGGGCGAAAACAGAACGAGTGCTACAGCCGTGGACGAAAACCTCAGTACTCTCGCAGAAGCCGTCGCGTATCTCCGGTCTACTATCCCACAGCAGCTACAGCTCGGTCACGACCTACTGGCGACTGACCCCGAGCATCCGTTGCCGTCCGACTTGGCGATACCCGGTCTGGTCCAGCGCTCGATTATGCTAACGAGCGGTTTCGCCACCATGGTGGAGGAGTGCAACCCCATATGCGCTCTGCCTCTCATTCGGATTCATCTTGACAACTGCATGCGGTTGTTCGCGTTTATGCTGGCGGAGGACCCGCATGCAGTGTTGAGAGCGTACTTGGACGATGTCCCTTTGAATAAACTCCGATCGAAAGGGGGAGAAAACCTTACCGATAGCTATCTCCACCGAGAATTGTCCAAGACGTTTCCCTGGGTTAGCCATGTTTAAAGATCGCATCCGGTTCAGTCCACTTCTCTAGGCCGGGGATGCTGAGCGCCTGGTTGCATCCTGATGATTCTCAGGGAACGGTTTACTTCCAAGTTGCCGTTAATGGTGGGCGTATGTGGCCTCTGGAAGAGCGGAAGGATGCGGTGGAGACGTTCACGGAGACGACGCGTGTCTTCGTGAGAATCCTGACGTCAATGCTGGCAGCCAAGCAGCGGGTTTCTGCTGGCGAGAGTCACGTTGCTTAGCAGGACAGTGGAAGTGCCTCGCCGGCAGGCCTAACAATCGGCTGCAGGGGATGCGGGGCCTTGCATGCTTATAGCGTGATGAAAGTCTTGCGTGCCAACCCCGCACCCCTGACCCTTGTGTCGTTCGACGGCTTTCCGTGGCATCGACCCAGCCTGCACCATCAGCGGTCCCGACAAGGTGGAAGCGTGCGCCGTGTAGCCGATCTTTTCGACGAGCTTGCCAGAGTGACGCCGTTACTGTCTGCTGCCCGTACCGAGCACCTGAGCGATCAAGGCGAGCTTCTACCCCACGTCTTGATGGGCGACATCCGACGGTTGCTCACCCAAGCGGCAGAAGGAGCATCTGAGGCAACCCTGCGGCCTCCCCTCAATCTGCTGGATTGCTTCATGACTGAGGGCGACGAGGAAGTGAAGAACGTCATCGCCGTTTCTTTTCTTGAATACCTCGCAAGCGATCCGGCAAACGTTGGGGAGCGCCACCTGCGAGAGTGGTTAGGACCGGCACTTCGGGCAGAACTGACCGCGATGGAGGCATGGGTGCCAGATCCCAGTGCCTGCGAGAAGTTCCGGGAGCGTTATGGGTACAGCTAAAGGGTTTGGCTTCTGATCGGTGGAACATCGGAGTGCACATAGTCGCCGAACAAGGCGTTCCAGGCGACGTGCGGCCAGGGATTGTTTCTGAGGTAAGGATCGTCAGGCGCACGCGCCTGAACTTGATCGTTGGCCGCTGGGGCAAGCACCACGGCAGCCGCAGGGGAACGCTCCCACGGCTGCCGTGTGTTTCAGACTGGCTTCGCCGAACGGCTTCGCTGCCTTCAACTCGCGATGAAGGTGCCGCCGGTCCTGCTTCCTTGGGCGTGGGCACGCGGCCCCGCTCCGGACCTTCCGGTCGCCCGCATGGTAGCGCAGGAGCATGCCGGCCAGCGTGCCGTCATCCGTGTACGCGGCAATCATCAACCAGTGCGTGAGGGAGGAAGGCAGGCGTGCCTCCGCGTCCGTAGCGGAGCTTGGCGGCCGCGTCCGGCGTCCTTCAGATCAGCACCGTGAGGTTCAGTGTCCCCAGCACGTCGGCGACGGCGAGCTTCAGCGTTTCGGCCTGGTACGGCATGCCCAGGTCCAGCGCGCGCCGGGCGGCATTCTGGTTGAAGGTGGGATCGTCCTGCTTCGCGGTGCCCGCCGCGTCCGACGACGCCAGGAAGATCTTCTCCCCGCGGAAGGCGTACTGCGTGGAGCTCGGGTCGATCTCGTTGGGGTCGCCGTGGAAGATTACGCCATCGAGCCGGTCGTAGTACTGGAAGGTGGCTCTGTTGGCGCGCCAGAAGTTCACGTCCCCGCCGAGCCCGCCGGGAGAGGTCGGGAGCGAGAAGTCGTTGTAGAAGATCAGGCGCCCGCCCAGCGTCTCGCGGTCGATCTCACCCGTCACCCAGTCCGCCCAGTAGATCCGGTCCCGCCGGGCGGCGTCGCTGCCGCCGCCGCCGGGCTCGTTCATGATCTCGTAGAAGACGTTCCAGTAGTCTTTGGTGAGCGCCACCACGTGCTGGATGTACTTCGCCTGGAGCTCCTTCTGCTTCGCGTTGTGCTGAACGTGGTAGAACTCGGGAAGGCCGCCGGCGGGCGCCTTTTCGTCCAGGATGAAGTTGAAGTAGTTGTTCTTCTCGTTCCACGGATTTCTCGGCCAGCGCGTCTCGCGATCGGCGGTCTCGTACTCCAGCCCCGTCGCGTCGAAGAGCGTGATCTGCACCGCGAAGCCGCGCGCCGCCGCGTTCGCCAGCATTGTCCGCAGGCGCTGGAAGTAGTCGGCGTTGAACGAGTCCAGCTTCCACGTCCCGTTGTTGTCGCGAAAGTACGGGCTGTACGCGAAGCCGGGCTGGCCGTAGAGCCAGTACGGCAGCATGGGAAAGCGGAAGTAGTTGTTCTTCCGGGCGCGCAGATCGTTCAGCGGCGGGGCGGTGTCCACGTTCAGGGCCTCGATGCCCGCCGCGTCGCTCTGGCGCGGGTAGATCCCGGCCAGGCGCGCCGGCGCGCCACGATACAGGAGCCTGGACCCCTGGCGGGTGAAGCGCTGCTCGAGTGCCATTGCGTCCTCCTCATTGTGGGTTGATGGATCCCGCGGAATGGATGCGCCCGGTCCCTCATCGTTCTGCCATCTAGCGTGGTCTGGCGTGATCGGGCGGACAAAGAAAGGCAAGAAACGTTGGTCCGCCCGTCGCAAGGTAGATGCTTTTCTGCGGGGCACAAGGAAACGTTAGTATGGACGCAGGGGCGCCCTGGAGCACCGGAAACTCGAGCTCCGGCCTCCTCAACGACGTGTCTCACGACCCAAGAAGATGAGTTCCTGGGGAAAGGCGGCTCTAAGCTGTTACGCTCTCAGCCTGATCCTTGATGTGGCGTGATTCATCGCATCGGCCGCCATTGGACAGGCGGGCGGCGTCCACCGCCGAACCGGTCGTCGCAGCTGACAGCCAGCCGAAGAGCCACCGTGACCAACGAAGATTACGTCGCCCTTGGCCGCCACATCTGGCAGACCTATGTGCCGCCCAGAGGCCAAGCGGACACCGTACAAGGTGAGCTCCTGCGGGCCAACGAGAAGCTGCGAGACGAAGCACGCCGGAACGTGCGCGGCGCACCCGGAGCCAGTCCCTCGCGCTCACAATCCTGCGCTCGGACTCTAATCGCTACGGAACCCAGGCCAGCTGCAAGGATTTCGGGGCCGTTCACACATCGGTGGAAACGAGAGGCTTGCGCGCCGGCCCCATCCTTGATCCGTTCGGCCGAGGTTGGCGTCGGCGCACGGCGTGATTACATTGTATGCACACTCTCATGAGGAAGGTGCACATGAAAACACGTATTGTTCGGGTTGGCAACTCAAGAGGAGTACGCCTGCCCAAACTCCTGCTTGAGCAGGCTGGCCTCCGTGATGAGGTGGAGATCCATGCCGAACCCGGCCGCATCGTCATCGAGTCGGCGGCACGGCCTCGCGCCGGCTGGGCGGACGCCGCACGTGAGATGGCGGCGGAGGGAGAAGATGGCCTGCTCGACGAGCCTACGCCTACCCGGTTCGATGCCGAGGATTGGACGTGGTAGAGCATCTGCCAAAGCTCCCTCGCCGTGGGGCGGTATACCTGGTTAACCTGGATCCCACGCGCGGAAGCGAGATCCAGAAGACCCGGCCGTGCCTTGTTGTCTCGCCAGACGAGTTGAACGAGCACCTTCGGACGGTCATCATTGCTCCGATGACCACTGGTGGGCGGCCGTATCCCTGGCGAGTGGCATGTCGCTTTCAGGAGCAAGAAGGGCGAGTGGCGCTCGATCAACTCCGCACCGTAGATCGAGAACGGCTCACCCGCTATCTAGGCAAGCTCCCGGCGGAGACAGTGACGTCAGTCCTCGGAACGCTCTCGGACCTCTTTACGGGATAGTCGCCGAACCAGGTTGCAGCCAACTCTGCGCGCGGCTGACCTGATCGGCATGCTGCTATACCCTGATCCAAGCGAGGCTTCATGTGCCGTAACATCAAGACACTGGCCAACTTCGAGCCGGCCGCGACCGATGATGAAGTGCGCGCCGCTGCGCTCCAGTTCGTCCGCAAGCTGAGCGGGACCACACACCCTTCACGCGCGAACGAAGAGGCGTTCAACCAAGCGGTCGACGAAATCACCGTGAGCGCTCGGCGACTCATCGACTCCATCGAGACGAAGTCCTCGCCGCGGAATCGCGAGGAGGAGGCACGGAAGGCGCGGCTGCAGTCGGCGAGGCGCTTCGGCACCCCTGCCTGACACGCTTGGCTGGACCTTCATCGAACTTCGACAGGCGATTTCTGCTCGAGCTGAAATGAGAGGCGGTTCGCGCGTCGTACAGGCGGGGTCCCCATCCGGTGAACGTGACTCGCGCGCTTCACTCAATGCAAGGAATGGGTATGGATGATCCCACGAGCAACACGGCTCGGCGCGTGGCTGCGCTGCTGACGCTCGCGTGCGGGCTCTGGGCCGGGTATTTCGGCACGGGCACGGTAATCCTGCACGTCATTGTTGACGCGTTCGGCCGCCGCTCCGTCGCGAGCTCGACGGAGTGGTACCTTGCGGCTCTGTACGGTGTCTCCGTGCTGTTGCTGATGCTCTCGGCTCCACTTGCCGCCGTCATCGCGCCGCCTGAGACCACGACGCGAGCCGTGTTCGCGGTTCTGAGCGCGTGCGGCTTCGTACTGGGTGCGCTCCAGCTAGCCGCCGATGCCTCGCCCGTCGACGCGCTCGCCTGGATGGTCGCGGGTGGGGCTGGTGCATGGTGGCGGTGGCGAGGCCCTCCGGAAGGGAAAGCGCTCACCGCCGTCCACGTCGCATGGTCGCTGATGGTAGGCTTCGCTGGATCGGCGCTGGCACTCGTTGAACGGACGCCCCTACTCGTGGCTGTCTGGATGATCGTGGGAGGTGCCACGCTCTGGTCTGTATGCGTCAGGAGGGGCTCCGCCCCCCCCTCTGCCCCATCCCGATCCCCGCCGCCGCACGCCATCCTCCACCGAAACGCACCGGCCTCGCACATCGTAGGGCAACGGGCGCCGAGCTGGCCGAACGCGGTCCGCCGGAGTCCCGAACCCACGTCCCCGCGATGCTCCCGCGCGTCATCCTGCTCCTGATTGTCCTATCCGTCATCGCGTGCGGCATCCGGCAGCTGTATCTGGCGCTGTGGGACTTCCCCGCGCTTTGGCCGGACGAGCTGGAAGGCGCCGAGCCCGAGCTCCCGCGCGACGACGAGGAGCTGGCGAGCGGCGCGTTCCTGCACCGCATCCTGACCGACGGGTTCTGCCACGAGCGCGAAGCATGGGCGCTGGAGCAGGCGAGGCGCGTGGCGGACCGGCTTCAGGCAGGGAGACCGCCGGAGGAGCGGTTGCACGTGGAGGTGCTCTGGACGGCGGAGGTCAACGCGTTCACGGCGCCGGGACGGTGGGTGTACCTCTCGCGGCGGCTGATGGAGCGGTGCATGTACGAAGACGCCGTCGCGATGATGGTGGCGCACGAGATCGCCCACCACGACCTGGGACACCTGGACACCGCATCCCCGCTGGTGTGGATGGCGCGGCGGCGCCTGCACGGACCCGAGGACGAGGCGGAGGCGGACGCGCACGGATTCAACCTGTGCCTGGCGGCCGGCTACGATCCGTGGCGCGCCCTTCACCTCTTCGACGTGCTGGAGGCGCACGCACTCGACGTCGGCGATCTATCCGCGGTGTTCGGCCCGGAGAACGCCATCGATGCCGCCCTCGCCGACGCGCCCGAGTGGAAGGTCGAGCTGCTCCGCTGGCTCCACGCGCGCCGCACCGGCTACCTCCCGCTGCGCGAGCGCAAGGCGGCGCTCGCAGAGGCGTACGAGGCCGCCGTTGCGGAGTGCGTCTAAAGAGAAGCCTCACGCGGAGAACGCAGAGGGAACTACAAGCCGCGGAGGACCCTCTGCTGTTCTTTCCTCTGCGTCTCCGCGTCTCCGCGTGAGGCCATCTGTTTCGGTGCCAGGCCGCGCGTGGTAGCTTGGGGAAACGGACGAACCGCCACCCCGCACAGCCGCACCATGCGAACGCTCCTCACGCTTCTCCTTGCCCTCTGCGCCCTCCCGCTCACCGCGCAGACGCCCGCGCAGGCCGTGCTCATCCGCCCCGCGCGGGTGTGGGATGGGATCGCCGCCGCGCCGCACGAGGGATGGGTGGTGCTGGTGCGCGGCGCCCGCATCGAAGCCGCGGGGCCGGCGTCCGAAGTCCGCGCGCCGGCCGATGCGCGGGTAGTGGAGCTCCCCGGCGCCACGCTGATGCCGGGGATGATCGAGGGGCACTCGCACCTCCTCCTCCACCCGTACAACGAGACGTCGTGGGACGACCAGGTGCTGCGCGAGTCGCAAGCACTGCGCGTCGCCCGCGCCACCGTGCACGCACGCGCCACGCTGATGGCCGGCTTCACCACCGTCCGCGACCTGGGGACGGAGGGCGCGGGCTGGGCGGACGTGGGGCTGCGCGACGCCATCGCGCAGGGGATCATCCCCGGGCCCCGGATGCAGGTGTCGACGCTCGCCATCGTCGCCAGCGGCAGCTACGGGCCCAAGGGCGCCAGTGAGGTGAGCTTTCCGCAGGGCGCCGAAGAGGCGGACGGCACCGACGCGCTCCTCCGTGCGGTGCGCCGGCAGATCGGGCACGGCGCGGACTGGGTGAAGCTGTACGGCGACTACCGCTGGGGCCCGGACGAGCCGTCGCGCCCCACCTTCACCGAGGCCGAGATCCGCCTGGCCGTCCAGGCCGCGCGCGACGCCGGGCGCCCCGTCGCGGTGCACGCCTCCACACCCGAAGGGATGCGCCGCGCCGCCGCCGCGGGCGTCGCCACCATCGAGCACGGCGACAACGGCACCGCCGAGGTCTTTCAGCTGATGAAGGCGCGCGGCACGGCGCTCTGCCCTACCCTCGCGGCGGGTGACGCCATCCTCCAGTACCGCGGGTGGCGCAAAGGGGTGGATCCCGAGCCTGCGCGCATCCGGGAAAAGCGCGCCTCCTTTCGGGCAGCGCTGCAGTCCGGTGTCACCATCTGCATGGGCGGCGACGTCGGCGTGTACACCCACGGCGACAACGCGCGCGAGCTGGAGCTGATGGTGGACTACGGGATGACGCCCGTGCAGGCGCTGATGGCCGCCACCTCCGTCAACGCGCGCCTCTTCGGCCTGGCAGACCGGCTCGGCACCGTGCGCGCCGGCCTCCTCGCCGACCTGGTGGCCGTCGATGGCGATCCGACGCGCGACATCCATGCGACACGGGCGGTGCGGTGGGTGATGAAGAACGGCGTCGTGTTCCGCGGGCCCGGTTCCGCGGAGCGTCCGTAACCGCGTTTCACACAGAGACACAGAGGGGGACGGAAAGGCGCGGAGGGTGATACGAGAGGAGGCCGAACCCGGCGGGGGTTCGGCCTCCGTTGCTGCGTTGCGATGAAGACTGGATCAGCGCGTGCGGGTGCGCGTCTCGTCCACGGGGCGGCCGCAGAAGCTGCCCTTGATGGTCGCGGTGCGCGTGGCGGGATCAAAGGTCGAGGTCAGGTCGATCGCGCAGGTGCCGCTTCTGCCGTTGCTGCGGCTCCAGGCGAAGGCGCCCTTTTGCGTCTGGGTGATGACGCCGGGCACGCCCTTGTTGAAGCTCGCGGTCACGCCGATCGCGGTGTTGGGCTGGCCGGTGACGGTCACGGTGACGCCGTTGCGCTGCTTGACGGCGCACGCGTTCTCCACCCGCTTCGCGCTCACGGCGAGGGTGCCGGTCTGCGTGGCGCGGTCGATCGTGCGATCCACCGTGCCGGAGACGGTCACGCTGCCGCCCGCGGGGCAGGCATGCGTGCGCTCAAAGGTGCCCGCGCCCGCGTTCAGGTCGAAAGTGGCGGTGCCCGCCGCGTCCGGCGACGAATAGAGCCCGTCGCCGAACTCCGTGAGCTGGGGCGCCTCGGCGGACGGAGACTCGTCGCGCGCGCCCGTCGCGCTGCGCTCGCAGGCGGCGGTCGTCGCCAGCACCAGGAGCAGGGCGGCCATCTTTCGGTTGAGCACGGGGACCTCTGAAGAAGGGTTGAGTGGATCGCATGTCCGCAACGGCCGGCACTACTCCTACAGCGGAGCTCGTGCCATCGTTGGACGCCCTCTCCTGCACGATACCGGATAATGGCGCGCGGCACAACGATGCCGCGTGCCTGCACCCCTTGCTGCGCCCGCCGGACCGGACTCAGTTTGGCGGGATGAATCCCGATCCCACACCAGCCCCGCCCGCGTTCGTCGGATGCGCGGGGTGGAGCCTGCCGCTCAAGGACCAGCCGCGCTTCCCGGCGGAGGGCACGCACCTGCAGCGCTATGCGTCCGTCTTTCCGGCGGCGGAGATCAACTCCTCCTTCCATCGCCCGCACCGCCCAACGACCTATGCGCGCTGGGCGGATGCCGTTCCGGACGCGTTCCTCTTCTCCGTCAAGCTCCCGCGCGAGATCACGCACACGGCCAAGCTGGTGGGCGCCGAAGAGCCGCTCGACCGCTTCCTGGGCGAGGCATCGGGACTCGGCGCGAAGCTGGGGTGCCTTCTCGTCCAGCTCCCGCCCAGCCTTGCCTTCGATGAAGAGATCGCGGGCGCATTCCTCCGCGCCCTGCGCGAGCGCCACGCCGGCCCCGTCGCCTGCGAGCCGCGCCACCCCACCTGGTTCGCCACCCCCGCCGACGCGCTCCTGATCGACCACCGCGTTGCCCGCGTCGCCGCGGACCCCGCGCGCGTCCCCGAAGCCGCGGAGCCGGGCGGCTGGCCCGAGCTGGTCTACTACCGCCTCCACGGCTCGCCGCGCATCTACTACTCCGACTACCCGCCGTCCTACCTGGACACCCTCGCCGCATCCTTGAAAGAAGCCACGGAGCGGAATGCATCCACCTGGTGCATCTTCGACAACACCGCCTCCGGCGCCGCCACCACCAACGCCCTCGACCTCCTCGAACGGCTGCGCTGAATCCCCTTCCCCCCTTGCAGGTCCCCTCTGTGGCTCTGTGTGAGATGCAGTTCCTCACCCATCCGCCGCGTTCCGGTGTATGAGATCGCATCGATCACCCGCAACCGCACCCGATGTCCACCGACGCGCGCCCCCGCCGCATACTGCTGGCCGACTGCGACTCGTACTTCGTCCGTTGCGCGCAGCTGGCGGACCCCGAGGGCGCGGGGCGTGCCGAGCTGCTGATCGTGGGCGGCCGGCCGGATGGACGCGGCGTGGTGACCTCGGCCAGCTACGCGGCGCGCAAGTACGGGGTGCACGCGGGGATGCCGATGGCGCGCGCCCTCCAGCTCTGCCCGCGCGCCACCCTCGCCCCCGTGCCCGGCGAGATGGTGAAGCGCAAGCACGTGGAGGTGCGCGCCGTACTCGACGAGTTCTCGCCGCTCGTGGAAGCCGCGAGCGTGGACGAGTTCTATCTGGACCTCACCGGCACCGAGCTCCTCTACCACAACGAGCCGCTCGAGGAAACCGCGCGCCGCATCCAGTCCGCCGTGCGCGAGCGGACGGAGATCGTGGTCTCCATCGGCGGCGCGACGTCGAAGATGCTGGCCAAGATGGCGGCCGGGGTGAACAAGCCCGCGGGGATCTTTGTGGTCCCGCCGGGCGGCGAGCAGGACTTCATGCTGCGCTGGGAGCTGGCGGACCTCCCAGGCGTGGGCCCCTCCTTCGCCGAAGCGCTCCGCCGCCGCGGCGTCACCACCGTGCACCAGGCGCTCCCGCTGGACCTCGCGACGCTGACGGCGTGGATGGGCCCGGCGCGGGCGCGGTGGCTCCACACCGTCATCCGCGGCGAGGGAAGCTCCGAAGTCACGCCACGATCGCCGCAGAAGTCCGTTTCGCACGAGCGCACCTTTCCGCGCGACCTCACCGACGAGCGCGAGATCGAGACCCGCCTCCTGTACCTCGCCACGGAGACGGGCGCATCGCTGCGCAAGGAGGGGATGAAGGCGCGCACGGTGACGGTGCGCCTGCGCTACGCCGACTTCACCGACCGCTCCGCGAGCCGCACGCTCCCCGAGCCGCTGGAGTCGGACCGCGCGATCTTTGCCGTCGCGCGCCAGCTCCTCCGCCAGCTTCGCGAGCAGCGCGGGGGCGGCATCCGGCTGCTGGGCGTGGGCGTCTCCAAGCTGGGCGAGGACGTGGACGCCGAGCCGCTCCTCTTCGAAGCCCCCGGCGGCGTGGAGAGCGAGCGCGACCGCAAGCTCTCCGAGATCACCGACCGCCTGCGCGCCCGCTTCGGCAAGGACGCGCTGATCCCAGGACGCATTACCGAGCCGCGGGAATCCTAAAAGCAATCCCATGCAGTTGCAGTGCGAGCGCGGACTGTCAGGAATCGCGTCACAGCGGCGTTTGTGGGAGGCCAGCTTCACCCACGACACTCCTGACTGAAACACCCATGCTTTCTCGCGCCATCTCGGCCGTCGTCGCGGCCGCGCTCCTCACCTCGTGCGACGATCCGACCGGACCCCTTCCCCGCGACGGCGCGCCGCGGGAGCTCGAATACTCCGTCGGCGGCTTCGGCGTCGGCTCCGGCCGGGTGGAGCTGCGCGGCGATACGGTGGTGCTGGTCCGCATGCCGTGGGACACCCGCCCGGGAACCCGCCCGGACACCATCCGCACCGTGCCCTCGCCGGAGGCGTGGCGCGCGTTCTGGGATGCGGCGGCGGACGCGGGGGTGCAGCGCTGGCGGCCGCGCTACATGGCCGAGAACGTGGTGGACGGCTCGGGGTGGAGCCTGCGCATCGTGGCGGCGGGCGCAAAGGTCGAGTCCACCGGAAGCAACGCGTACCCGGACCGTCACGGCCTGGAGCACGAGATGGAGGCGCCGAGCGAGTTCAGGGCCTTCGAGGATGCGGTCGCGACGCTCGCGGGGGCGCCGCTCCGCGCGGTGCACCGGTAAGCGGCACGCGCACCGTTCCCTTAGCGAGACGGGAGATTGAACTCGATCTCGGTGTACAGAGACTGCGCGTGATCGCTGAGCCTTTGGGCGGATCCCGGCACGAGGGGGGTGCGGGAAAGCTGGGCCGGCTTCACCACGCCGCTCGGCAGCCCCGAGGTGTACACGTCCGGCGCGACACGGATCACGCTCCCGCTCGTGGTCCGCTGCACCAGGACCGCGAACTGGACCGCGACGTCCTTGCCGAACCACCCGCCGCTCTGCACGACGCGGCGGGTGATCAGCACCCCCTCGGGCCCGAAGTCGCGGGCGATCGGAAGCTTCTCCTCCGCGAGGGTGGCCCGCACGAGCGCCATGGCGGCGGCGGGCGCCAGCCGGGTGCCGAGGGCGCGCGCCGCGCGCGCCCTGCGGAGCGCCGTCGCCACATCCATCGCCGGCGGGTTGACTCTGCCCCTGGCGTGCACGAAACCGTACGCGATGCTGTCTTCGTCGATGACGAACGCGTAGCCTCCAGGCCGGAGGGACTCGGCGGGCGTCACCCGGAATGCCCGGCGGTCGGCGCCGGCGGGACCCGCGCGCAGCGGAATCTCGCGCCCGAGCGGCACCCCCACACTCGCCGAACCGGTCCCGATCTCGAACATCTTCACGCGCGCGGCCGGGTCGCGCAGATAGACGAGGAAGGTGGGCTGGGCTCCCAGCGCGAACGTCTCCTCCAGCTCGGGGCCGTGCCGCATCCGCAGCTTCTGGGTCGTGACCCCGGCGCTGTCCGTGGTTCGCTCCACGGTCAGCCTCCCCTCGGCGATCGGGTCGACGCCCCCCGCTTCCCGCGCGACGAACACTCCGAAGTGGGTGGGAAGCGCCGGGGCCGGCGGCGCGGCCGCGCGTGGGGGCGGCGCTCCCTTGGGCTCCCCGCGCCGCGCGACGGCGGCCTGCATCGCCAGCATCACGTCGCGGTGCACCCGCGCGTTGCTGAGCGCCACCAGGTCGTTCACGCCGGTGGAAAAGGCGGAGCGGGAGCCTTCGATGGCAGCCACGATGACCGCCGGGTCCACCCCCGCCGCGGTCAGCTGGATGACGCTCCGGTTGTCGAGCACCTGCTGCGCCGCGGCGGGCCGGCCGCCCAGGACGAAGATCGACGCGAGCACCATCACCGCGAGCCACCGCGGGAAGACTGAACGGCAGTGCATGGGAACCGCTCCTGGGTCGTGGGAAGCGGGCAGGATCCTCTGCCGGCGGGCACACCAGAGTAGCCGCGCCGCGGGATGCCCCACAAGATCCTTCCACACGGCAACCCACGGCCGGCGCGGTGAAGGGATCGGTCAAAGTCCTTGCGTTCAGCGCCCCGGCGGTCACACACTGGAACCACGCGACCGCCGCGGAGAGGCCGCATCCCTTGCGCGCACCGTGGCGCGGCACGCAGCCGCTTCCGCCGGAGCGAGTGAAACCGGTCCCCTGCGGAATCGTACCAATCTCCGTGGCCCGGCGTCATGCCGAAGCCGCACGGGCGCCCCGGACGGGAGCGGCCCACCACCTGTACGAACGCGGAGCATCAACACAGTATGCCTACCACGCAGATCCCCACCGGCCGCCCGGCGAGCCGCATCGGCCGCACCAACCCGTTCGGCGCCGTGCTGGGGAAGGCGCCGCTGCTGATCGGCGGCGTGCTCCTCCTGGCGGCGATCCCCACCACGGTGACGTACATCAACCCGGGGAACGTGGGGATCGTCATCCACAAGCTGGGCGGCGGCGTAGACCCCAAGCCGCTCGGCCAGGGGATGCACTTCATCAACCCGATCTCCACCGGCATCGAAGAGTACCCGGTCTTCATGCAGACGCTGGTGCTGACGCAGGGCACCACGGAAGGGACGAAGCAGAACGACGAGATCAACGTCAACAGCGTCGAGGGGCAGCCGGTCTCGCTGGACGTATCGCTCTCCTTCGAGCTGGACCCCAGCAAGACGCCGGCGCTGTACTCCACCTTCCGGACGGACATCGAGTCCATCCAGCACGGCTACGTGAAGCAGGCCATCCGGCAGGCGCTGCAGGAGGTGGTGGGGAGCGAAGAGATCGCGGCGATCCTGGGTCCCAAGAAGGCCGAGACGGTGGCCAAGGCGCAGGCGCTCATCTCCAGCCGGCTGGGGCAGTACGGCTTCATGGTGAAGCAGTTCACCATCAACGAGATCCGCGCGCCGGGCGCGGTGATGGAGGCCATCAACACCAAGAACGTGATGCAGCAGCAGGCGCTGACCGCGCAGAACGAGCTGCAGAAGAACACGTTCCAGGCGCAGGGCGACAGCATCAAGGCCGCCGGCCGCGCCATGGCGATCCTGGCCGAAGCGCGTGCCCAGGCCGAGGCCAACCGCCTGCTGAGCCAGAGCATCACCAACACGCTGGTGCAGTACGAGATGACCAAGCGCTGGGACGGCAAGATGCCGCAGGTCAGCGGCAACGCGGTCCCCATGATCCAGCTCCCCGCGCGACAGTAAGCGGCCGCCTCACTCGTAGCCGCATCAGAAAACGGCGGGGGGCGCTCTGGAAGGAGCGCCCCCCGCTCTCGTCGTGCCTCCGCGCGAACGAGTTAAAGCGCGGGTATTGTAGGATTTAGCGGACCTTTCTACCTTCGATGCAACGGGCACCGGACGGCCCGCGGAAATCCCACCCGGAGGCGCGAGTGCCCGATGAAGGACGTGTTCGCGTGGGTACCGCTGATCTGGACGAGCCGCATCTTCGTCCTGGTCTCCCTGTGGGGCGCCACACTGATCGTTACGCTGTACCTCGCTCGCTTCCTGCGCCCGAGCCACCTCAAGCGCCTCGTCCTGGCGGATCTACCCGTCTTCAGCAAGATCGGCGGCGAGGCGGAGGTCATGGGGCAGAAGCTCGTGCTCAGCGCGGAGATCGAGACCGGGCGCGAAGATCTGGCCGACGCGACCGCGAAGCGTCTGGTCGAGCTTCAGAGCGCGGTCCGCAGGCTCGAAGCGATGGTGGGTGTCGACGGGAAAGCAACCACGGGAGAAGGAGGCGAACATGGCAACAGACAGCCGGCGCGATGAGGATCTGGAGCTCTCGATCGACACCCGTGCGGAACCCCCCGAACTGGACAGCTTTGTGGCCGAGTACCTGCGCATCCAGGACCGGAAGGAGGAGCTCTATCGCAAGCTGCGGGCGCTCGATTCCGTGAACCCGATCGGCGGGCTCAGCGAAAGCCGGTGGCGTGAATTCGATGCGCAGAGAGCAGCCCGGCGGCGCAGCATCATCGAAGCGGCCCAGCGACTGAACGACGAAGCGGCCCCCGCCTGATCGCGGGGACCGCCGGGCCGCGTCCGGGCACGCCCGTCAAGCACGGTCACACTTGTTACACGAGTACCTTCCGCCGCTGTCTGTCGCGCTGCATATTCCGCGTGGGGGATCGTTCGGGGCAGCCAAACAGACGGGGCGATGGCGTACCGCGAGTTCACCGACGACGGCGGCAACTTCTGGCGGGCCTGGGACACCTACCCTGGCTCCGCCGCCAACGTGCGCCCGGGGTTCGAAGGCGGGTGGCTGGGCTTCGAGTGCGAGGCGGAGCGGCGGCGCCTGGCCCCCGTCCCCGCCGGCTGGGAGGAGGCGAGCGACGACGACCTGAGGTCGATGCTCGCCCGCGCGCAGCCCAACCGCCCTGCCCGCGCCACCCCCGCCGACGACGCGCCCGAGGCCGCCGCCCCCGCCGCCGCCGACTCACCGCCCCCCACCGCGGACGGGGTGAGCCGCTCGCGCGCGGTTCTGGAGCGCGTGCGGAGCGTGCTCAGCGCCGTGGATCGGACCCTGCGCGGCTGAGTGCCCCCTCCCCCCGGCCCCCTCCCCCGCCTGCGGGGGCGCAGGGCGGGTGAGGGGGAGAACTGCCGCCCCTGCCGCAATGTTCGCGGCAGGGGCGGATCTCGTCATGGCGGTATCTCCGCCCCATCCCATCATTGCCACGCCCCGTGACCCTCGCCCCCCGCGCCGGCACCTGGTAGGGGCAGACCTGCGTGTCTGCCCACCCTTTCCGTACCTCGGACCCCTCCTACGGTACAGCCGCCGCGCGCCTGCGCCTGGCCATCTTGCGCGCGTACGACACCAGCTTCCACAGTAGAGCCACGGCCAGCAGCAACGCCAGAATCGGCGCGATCAGCCCCAGCACGATGAGCACCACGGCGGCAACGTCTTCGATGATGCTGATCAGCGGGTTGGCGAGGCCGCCGGTGAACGCGGTGCTCCCCACGCGCGCCGAGGCCTTCGCCGTGTGCACCCCGAGCGCCAGCGGCGCCCCCGCGATGATCGCCAGCGCCACCGAGTGCTCCGGCGCGAGCTGGTGCACGAACGGAATCGCGGCCAGCACCGCCAGCCCCGGCTTCGTAAACGTCTGCACGGTATCCAGCAGGTGGTCCACGAGGGGGATCTTGTCCCCGAGCACCTCCAGCACCGTCGCCACGCCGAAGATGATGATCGTGGTCGTCGACGCCATCCACCCGAGCGACGGCGGCACCTCCAAATTCAGCATGCGAATCGCCACGCTCGCCCCGAACACGGGCAGAAAGGCGCGCAGCCCCGCGCAAGCCGCCAGCACCAGCCCAAACGCCGCCGCGGACGCAGCTTCCATCCTGAACCTCTGGTTGTAAAGGGAGACTACGGGTGGGGTGGATACCTGCCAGCAGCGTGCAGGAAGCGGCGCTCCAGAAGGCGGTCGGGGTCGTTCAGGCCCAGCACCCGGACCGTCACCGTGCCGATCTCGGAAAGCGGCACGATGGAAAGCACTCGTTCGTCGAACGTGAAGTGCTCGTCCCAGCGATCGATACGTGGGTTGAACAAGCGGACGAAGCTACCACTCTCCGGCATGATCGATCCGATGTCGCTCCCCTTTCGCCGGTTGCAAACGGAACAGGCGAGGGCAAGGTTGCTTTCTTCCGTGGGACCGCCGTGCTTTTCGCTCACAACATGATCCACCTGGCACCCATGGAAGGTGTCATCGTCATGGATCAGGCAGTACTCGCAAGCCGACCGCGCCCGCGCTATGACGAGCCGGCGAAGCGCCGCCGAGACGTAGGTGCTGCTCACGACTCAAGGTGCAACCGCGCCCGTGCCTTCGCGAGGCGCATGATGTGCTCGAGCTGGATCGCGCTCTCCAGCTCAGCCGTCTCCTCGGTGGAGAGGCCCCCCGTCTTTTCGCGCTGGATGAGGTCAGTGACACGGCCGCGCGCCTCTTCCGAAGCGCGGAACTCCGCCACCTGGCGTGAGCTCGGCCCGGCCGCGATGAAGTTCACCACTTCCTCGTAGACCCGCTTGGGCCCGGCCGTGCCTGGCTCGATGTCGTGTGCCCGCTTGGCGGTCATCGCAAAGCACTCCGCATAAGGGTTCACCCCAACATACCCGCGCCCCGCCACGCCCGACAACGTTCCTCTCCGCCGAATAGCGCGCCAACTTGCCGCGCCGAGACCGCTTCAGCGGTCTTCCCGTGGTTCCAGCCGGGGGCTTCAGCCCGCGGTTGCGGTTTCCGCCATCGCCAGCAGCTCGGCCGTGTGCAGCGTCGCGCGCCCGTCGCAGAAGTCGGCGATCTGGTGGCGGCAGCTGAAGCCGGGGGCCACCACCAGGTCTTCGGCCTCCGCGGCGCGGACGGCGGGGAAGAGGACGCGCTCGCCGCACGCCTTCGACACCTCGTAGTGCCCTTTCTCGTAGCCGAACGACCCCGCCATCCCGCAGCACCCCGAATCGAGCACGGAGAACTCCAGCCCCTCCACGCGCCCCAGCACCTCGTTCGTCGGCCCCATCCCCACGATCGCCTTCTGGTGGCAGTGGCCATGGACGACGGCGCGCCGCTCCAGCCGGCCCGGCCGCCAGTCGGGGAGCGCCGCGAGGAACTCTTCCAGCATGACGGACGCGCTCGCCAGCACTTTCGCGCGCGGATCGCGGACCAGGTCGGGGAGCTCGTCGCGCAGGGTGAGGATGCAGCTCGGCTCCACGCCCACGACCATCGCCCCGGCCTCCACCTCGGGAAGCAGCGTCTCCAGCAGCTCCGTCTGGAGGGCGCGTCCGTGGTCCAGGAGGCCGTTGGAGATGGCGGCGCGGCCGCAGCAGACGGATTTCTTTGGCAGCTTCACGTGGAAGCCGGCGCGCTCCAGCACGGTGGCGGTGGCGTGCAGCGGGCCGGGCTGGAAGAAGTTGTGAAAGGTGTCGTCCAGCAGGATGACCGTGGGGCGGCCGGCGGACGGCTTCGGCTTCCACCCGCGGCGGAACGGATGACTGGCCAGCGGCGGAAGCTCGCGGCGCGGGTCCATCCGCCCGATCCCTTTGATGGTGCCGCCCATCAGCCGGCTTCCCAGGTTGGCGAGCCCCGGCGCCAGGCTCCCCGCGCGCGCGAAGTCGCGGATGCGGCCGAAGAAGAGCGCGTCGCGTGGCGTGCCCGTTTCGCGGTAGTGCTGTGCGAGGTACTCCACCTTGTAGCGCGCCATGTCCACGCCCACGGGGCACTCCGTCTTGCACGCCTTGCAGCCGAGGCAGAGGTCGAGCGCCTCCATCACGGCCCCGCTCTTCATCCCCGGCAGGTTGCCGCGCATCGCTTCGCGCAGGGCGTTGGCGCGGCCGCGGGTGGCGTGCTGCTCTTCCAGGGTGACCATGTGCGAGGGGCACATCGTTCCCGTGTCCAGCTTCCGGCAGACCCCCATCCCGTTGCACTTCTCCACCGCGACATCCCACCCGCCGTCGGCCGAGTAGTCGAACCAGGTGTCGGGCGCGCCGGCGTTGGCCACGGCGTCGAAGCGCAGGTTCTCGGACATGCGCTGGTAGGGCGGCACGATCTTGCCGCCGGGGTTCATCCGCCCCTCGGGGTCGAAAACGCGCTTGACCTCCTGGTGCAGGCGGATGATCTCCGGCCCGAACATCAGCGGAAGGAACTCGCTGCGCGACAGCCCGTCGCCGTGCTCGCCAGAGAGGGAGCCGCCGAACTCCACCACGAGCTCGGCGATGTCGTGCGCGATCCCCTGCATGCGCTGGACGTCCTCGCCGCGCTTCAGGTCCAGGTCCACGCGGATGTGCAGGCACCCCTGCCCCGCGTGCCCGAAGTACCCCGTGGTGGTGCCGTGGCGGTTGACGATCTCCTCGAAGCGGCGCGTGTAGTCGCCCAGCCGCTCGGGGGGCACGCCGGTGTCCTCGACGAACTCCTGCGGCTTGATGTTCTTGTTGGGCGTCGTGAGGTAGAGGAGCCCCGTCGCCGCCTGGCGCAGCGCCCACGCCGCCGCCTGCTCGCGCGCGGTGAGATACGCGTTGGCCTGGGGCGCGCCCGGGAGCGTCTTCGCCCGCGCCGCGAAGTCGTGCGCCAGCCCCGCGACCTCCTCGGGCGAGTCGCCGCTGAACTCGCAGAAGAGGACGCCCAGCGCATCGGGCGCGGCCATGGCGGCGGTGTCGCGGAACTCGATCAGCGAGCGCGCGCCCTGCAGCACCCGGCTGTCCACGATCTCCAGCGCCGAAAGGCCGCGCTCCAGGAGGATGGCGGGGACGGCATCCATCGAGGTGAAGCGTTCGCGGAAGCTCAGCAGCACGAGCGACCGCGCGGGCGGCACCGGCACCAGCCCCAGCTCCGCCTCCACCACCGTCGCCAGCGTCCCCTCGGAGCCGACGATGAGCTGCGCGAGGTTGAGGGTGTCGCCCTCCAGCATCGCGTCGAAGTTGTAGCCCGATACGCGGCGCGGGATCTTTGGATAGCGGGCGAGGATGCGCTCGCGCTCCGGCTCCAGGATGCCGAGGACGGAGCGCGCGATCTCCCCCTCCAGCCCGGGCATCTGCGCCACATCCTCGCGCGCGACGGAGCCGAAGTGGGCGCAGCGTCCGTCCGCGGTGATGCACTCCAGCGAGTGCACGTGGTCGCCCGTCTTGCCGTAGACGAGCGAGCGGGCGCCGCACGAGTTGTTGCCGATCATCCCGCCCAGCGCGCACTGGCGGATGGTGGCCGGATCGGGTCCGAAGTGGAGCCCGTACGGCGCCGCGGCGCGGTTGAGGCGGTCGAGCCGCAGCCCCGGCTCCACGCGCGCGCGCCTGCGGTCCGGGTCTATCTCGATCACCCGGTTCATGTACTTGCTGAAGTCCATCACCAGCGCCGTCCCCACCGTCTGCCCGGCGAGCGCGGTCCCTCCGCCGCGCGGCAGGATGGCGACCCCGGCCTCCGCCGCCAGCTTGACCGTCGCCTCCACGTCCGCCGCCTCCTTCGGCACCACCACGCCGACGGGGAGGAACTGGTAGAGCGACGCATCGGTGCTGTACAGGAGGCGCGACTTGGCATCGAAGCGCACCTCGCCGCGCACCTTTTCCTTGAGCGCGCGCTCGAGCTTGGCCGCGCGCGGATCGGACTGGATGATCGGGAGAGGCAAGGGAGTTCCGGGAAAGTGCCTAGTGCCTAGTGCCTAGTACCTAGTGGAGCGTCCGAAGCTACTGGGCACTGAGCACTGGGCACTAGGCACTGCTGTTCTGTAACATATCCGGCACGGATCGTCCGGCAACCGTGGAACCCCCGCCGGAAGGGGTGTACCAGAGGTCCGTGGCGCGAGGCGCGTGCGCCCGTGCTCGCAACCGGATTTTCCGCCCATGCACGTATATCTTCGAGATGAACCCGTCGAGCTCGAGCTCCGCGAAGTGGACCACGAGGGGCTGCTTCCAGAAGAGGCCGAGCTGATCCCCGTGGCGTTCTACGCAGACGGCAACGACCGCCCGTCGTTCCGCGCGCTCCTGCCTCCCGAGACGCTGGCGATCCTGGAGGAAGCGCTGCAGACGCCCGTGCAGCTCGGCCTCCTGGCCGAGGAGCCGGAGGAGGCGACCGCCGAGATCCACGCCATGGTCGGCCTCTCCATCCCCGTCGACCAGCTGCCGGAAGGGATCTCCACCGACGGCGAGGAAGAAGAGCACGAGCACGAGCTGGAGCCCTGGCAGTCCGCCCCCGCCGCCGACGCCTGGCGCGGCGAGGGCGCCGAGCCGGAGGAGACCCCGCGCACGGTGATGCTGGCCTTCGCCCCGCTGGTTCGCCTCGCCCGCCGCTTCCCCGACGACTTCGGCGAGGAGCTGGCCGACCTGCTAGAGAGCGCCCTCTCCGGCGCCACGAAGCCGTCGCTCGAAGCGCGGGTGGACCGGATGCTCGGCGGACCGTGAACGGCTGGTCCGCACGAAGAAGAGGAGGCGCGGAGATCTCTCCGCGCCTCCTCTTTCGTTCTTTCAGTTCCCTCTGTGGCTCTGTGTGAGACGCCGTTCCGTTTTCCCGTTCAGCGCTCGACGGTGAAGGGAGGCGTGAAGACCTCGCCGCCGTCGCCGCTCCGCATCCGCTCGACCCGGGTGACCATGCGGTACTCGCCGGGCTGCCACTCCGCGGTGATCGGCTCCCGCAGCACCGTCTCCGCGCCGGGAGCGAGGATGCGGAGCTCCATGGTGCAGAGGCGGAGGGAGGAGATGCGCGACCACGTGCCGCCCGCCCTCAGCTCGCGCGACGAGTGGCAGAGGTTGTAGCCGAGCGACTGCGTGGTGCCGTTGCGCAGCACGATAGTGGCGGTGTCGCCGCGGCGATAGGCGGGACGCTCGGCCGCGAAGGTGATCCCTTCCGCGTCGCGGAGCACGGCCGCGGGCAGACCGGGGCCGGAGCCGGTGGGGGACCCGGAACATCCCAGCGCGAGCAGGGCGGCGAGCGGCAGCAAGGCGATGGTGCGCATGTCGGTCTCCGTCTGATTCGAGGTTCGTGTCGGCCAGAGAACGAGCGGAGCGCCGGGGGTGTGACACCGGGTGCGCGCACCCGCGGACCGCCTTATTCTCCCCACATGACGGAATCGCACTCCTATCGAGGCCGCTTCGCGCCGAGCCCCACGGGCGCGCTGCACATCGGCAACGCGCGCACGGCGCTGCTGGCGTGGCTGCACGCGCGGGCCGCGGGCGGCAGCTTCGTGATGCGGGTGGAGGACCTGGACTTCGGACGCGTGCGGCCCGGGATCATGGAGGCGCAGCTCGACGAGCTCCGCTGGCTGGGGCTGGACTGGGACGAGGGGCCGGATGTGGGCGGCCGCCACGCGCCGTACGTCCAGTCCGAACGGGTCGCGCTCTACGAGGACGCCCTGCGCCGCCTGGCCCGCGACGGCCATCTCTTCGCCTGCGGCTGCTCCCGGCGCGACATCGCGGCCGCGGCCAGCGCACCGCACGCCGGGGAGGAAGGCCCGCGCTACTCCGGCATGTGCCGCCACCAGCCCGTCCCCGCCGACGCCGTCAGCCTCACGCGCTGGGCGGTCTCCGAGCGCGCCCTCCGCTTCCGCGTGGACGACGCGAACGAGGAGGTGTGCTTCGACGACGGCGTGCTGGGCCGCGCCTGCTTCCGCCCCGCCGCGGACACGGGCGACTTCGTGGTGCGACGCAAGGACGGCGTGGCCGCGTACCAGCTCGCCGTGGTGGTGGACGATGCCGCGATGGGGATCACCGACGTGGTGCGCGGCGGCGACCTGCTGGGCTCCACCGCGCGTCAGATCCTCCTCTTCCGCGCGCTTGGGCTGCCCGCGCCGCGCTTCGCCCACGTCCCGCTCATGCTGGGCGCGGACGGCGAGCGCCTCGCCAAGCGGCACGGCGCCGTCTCGCTGGCCGAGCTGCGCGGCGAAGGGGTCGCGCCGGAAAAGGTGGTGGGCTGGCTCGCCTCCACCTGCGGCCTCGCGGACCCGGGCGAGCACCTCCGTCCCGCCGAGCTCATCCCCCGCTTCTCCACCCCCCGCATCCCCGCCGCGCCGACGGTGGTGACGGGCGCCTCGCTGGCGGCGCTGCGAACGCCTTGACATCGCGCGAACTCCGAATAACCTTCGATTCCTTTCGCGCCACAAGCACCCTCCCCCGCAGTCCTCCCCCCGAGCCACCATGTCCACGCAGAGCCCTCCCACCTCACGAGTTCGCTTCATCGAGCACCGCGGCGCCCGCATCCTGCTGATCGACTTTTCCGGCCTTCAGAAGACGGAAGAGATCCTGCGCGAGGTGGAGGTCGCGCGCGAGGTGGTCGCCGGCCAGCCCCCCGCGTCGCTGCGCACGCTGACGCACGTCAAGGACGCGCGCTACACCCCGCCGGTGATGGAGGCGCTCAAGCAGCTCACCGTCCACAACAAGCCGTACGTCACCGCCGCCGCGGTGGTGGGGATGGAGGGGCTGCACCGGGTGCTCTTTCGCGCCGTCGTCCTCTTCAGCCGCCGCAACATCGAGGCGTTCGATACGATCGAGGAAGCGCGCGACTGGCTGGCGGCGCAGCCCTGAGGCCCCGCCCTTCGTGCGCGAAGTGCGCAAAGATTGCCGGTTCCACGCTCGTACGCGCCGCTCCCTCCCCCGCGCCACCCGCCGGGCGCGCATCCAATCTCCTGCCCCTAAAGCACTTAGCCGCCGCCGCACGGAGCGCTATTCCGCATCCGCAGGGGAACGCTTATCTTCGCCCTACCGCCGAGACAATCCCGCCGCCGTACGCACCACCTGACGCGAGCCCCCTCGCCACGGCCCGGCCTCCGCACATCCGCCAGACCTTACAGGAGATCCGATGAAGCGCTTAGCGCTCACGCTCGCAGCAGGGCTGCTCGCGCTACCGGCCGCCGCCGGGGCACAGACGCGCCCGACGTACTCGCCCGAGCCGCACCCGCAGCAGCTTCCGCACTCGCGCTGGGCCATCACGCCGTACGTGGGCGCGCGGGTGCCGTACAACACCGGCACCTTCTTCGTGACGGGCGCCAACGGGGCGGAGCTGCAGGTGGAGGAGGAGCGCGAGGGCGCGCCGGCGGTGGGGCTGAACGCGGACTTCTTCTTCCGCCGCGTGCTCGGCTTCACGGCGGGCGTCGCCTACAGCGCCGCGCCGCAGGACATCTTCACCTTCGGCACCCCGGGCGACTCGCTCCCCGAGGGGCGGTTCATCACCGACGCGCCCTCCATGTGGTTCGCCAAGGCGGGGATCACGGCGCGCCTCCCGGACCCCAGCCCGGACGACCGCCGCTTCCACCCGTCCGCCTTCGTGACGGTGGCGCCGGCGATGATCTTCATGGGGGAGCAGGCGGGGCAGGAGGCGACGCGGCACTTCGCGCTGAACCTGGGCGCGGACGCCACCGCGCGCATCGGCCGCAGCGGCTTCGCCTTCCAGATCGGGCTGGAGGACTACATCACCTTCTGGAACACGGACGATTTCCTGGACCGTGACGCGGCGCGCTTCGGCGGCGAGCCGCGCTTCGAGGGCGGTCCGGTGGCGATCGACTACAACTACAGCAACGCCAACATCCTCGTGGCGCGCTTCGGCATCTCGTACCGCCCCGCGCCGCGCGGCATGACGCCGGTGGCCACCTACACGCCGGCCCCGCCGCAGGCCGCCCCCGCCGCGCCCGCGGTCGCCATCCGCTACTGCGTCGTGCGCGATGGCCGTCTCGCCGAAGTGGACGCCGTGTACGACCCCCAGCGCGCCGACACCCTCGTGGACGGCCGCCCGGTCGCCATGACGTACCCAGCCGACGCGCTGCCGTACGCGTCGAGCGCCGAGTGGTACATCAACAACGAGCCGATCATGATGGGCAACCGGCGGGTGGTGAAGTACGGTCTCCCGCGCAGGCTTCCCGCGCGCCAGCTTCAGCCGGCGGGCGAGTACCGCGGCGTCCCGGTCTTCGCCGAGGCGGGCGTGAGAGCGCCGGACGTGTACTACGTGCCGGTGCGCCCCGGCTGCGAGTTCCAGCCGTACGAGAACACCGCCAACGTGGGGGCGGTGCGGGGGTAGGCGGCCCTCACCCCCGCTCGTTCCTCGCTGCCCCCTCTCCCGATAACAGGAGAGGGCTCCGCCCTCTGTTATCGAGAGAGGGGGCGGGAATTCGCCCCTGCCGCAACCATCGCGGCGGGGGCGTGTTTGATTATGTCCCGTTGGGGCGCGATTTATCACGCCCGTGCCCCGCGCCGCTCCGCCCCCCCGCTCGCGCAAACCGATGCCCTGTAGGGGCGGCCCCGTGTGGCCGCCCGTGCCCGACGCCGCACCGATGCCCGCCTGTCTTGCCCCGCCCACCCACCCCTCCGCACCGCGATCCGGTAGGGGCAGACCTGCGTGTCTGCCCTCCCTCGCCGCGTCTCGGACGACCGCTCAGAACGACAGGCGCGGGTGCTGACCGCTGTTCATCGCGCCCGCCGGCAATCCCGCGCACGCCGCGCGCAACTCCTTCGCCTGCGCGCGCACCGCACCACGTGCACGGCCGCGCGCGAGGCTCCACGACCGCCAGTCGGCCTCCGTCGCGGGGCCCCAGCGGCGCAGGATGCGGGTGGCGGCGGCGCAGCGCTCGGCAGGGGTGGCGCGCGGAAGGGCGGCGAGGAGGCCCGGCACGGCGTCGGCGCTGAGGCCGGCGGCGTAGCGGGCGTCGAAGGGGCGCTCGGCGACGACGCGCGCGGCGTTGGTGTGCACGATGCGCGCATCGGGGTTGAAGGCGTGCAGGATCACCAGCGCTTCCCCCGCCATCACCAGCGCGCCAAAGGTGAAGCGCTCGCGCCGCCCGCGCAGCACGGTGGCGCCGAACCAGGCGAACACCGCCGCCAGCCAGAGCATGAACGCCGTCGTGTACAGCCGCAGCTCCGTGAGGCCGAACGCGGCCTGGTAGAGCCGCATGCGGTGCATGGCCGAAGCCATGATCACGAAGAGCAGCGCCACCTGAACCCCCGCCAGCCACCGAAAGGCACGCTCGTGCCGCGGCTCGCTCCGGCGCATGGCGGCGTGCAGCCCCAGCAGCAGCGGAAGCACCAGCCCGGCCACCGTCACGAGCTCAAAGAAGCCGCGCCGCGCGTACTGCGCATGCGACACCTCGGCCGACGGCGACGAGCCGAACAGGTACGGAAGCTGGACGACGACGAAGGAGAGAAAGAGCGCGTTCAGCAGCCCCAGCACCGTCGCCACCTCCACCACGCCCAGGAACGGCCCGGGCACCTTGAGCTCCTCCGCCTCCGCGCGCTCATCGCCGAGCGAGAGAGTGCGCAGCACGCCCGCCGACACCCAGGTAACCGCGCAGGCGAGGAAGAGGTGCGACGCCAGGACGGCCCCATCGAGCCGGAAGACGCGGTTCATCATCCCCTCGAACGCAGCGTCGGCGGCGACGAGGAGGGCGGCAAAGATCCCCAGCAGCGGCAGCGCGATGGCCAGGCCCCGCAGCAGCGGGAGAAGGAAGCCGGCCCCGCGCCCGCGTGCCACCTCGCTCCAGCGCACGTCCTCGAACGCGAGCACGAACAGTCCCGCGACCGTCTCCAGCGTGCTGCGCGCGAAGCCAACCGCGTACCCCAGGATGCCGCCGGTGCGGAGCCGGGCGCCGCGTGCGCGGTGCATCGCCAGCGCCAGCACCAGGCCGAGCGCGGCGATGTCGAACGCCTTCAGGGTCGGCGAGTCGCGCCACGCCATGAGCACGGCGATCACCAGCGCCATCGGCACCCATGCGCGTCCGGCGGCGTTGAAGCCCGCCCAGCGGCGCAGCCCCACCGCGGCGGCGACCAGCGCCAGCGTCCAGAGCGTCAGGTTGATCCCCCACGGCGTGGCGCGGAGGAGTGCATCGCCCAGCGCGCCCATCGCCACCGCGCCGCCCAGCACCCCCAGCGCGTTGCGGGTGTTGATGCTCAGCGGCGCGGGTGCCTCCTGAACGCGGATGGCGGGCTCGTCCAGCGTCTCGTGCACGTTCATCGTGCTGCAATCCTTTCCGCGCGTTGCTCCGGCGCGGCCTGTGGATGGAAGAAGTCGTCCGTCACCGGTGCCGCGAGCGGGTGCAGCGGCGGAAATCGGGCGGCCGGCGAGCCGCCACAGCTGGGCGGCGTGCGCGAGGGCGAACACCAGCGCGACCGCCGCGACGGAAGGCGCGATGTAGTCGAGGCTGGTGGATCCGAGGACGTACATCGCAAATACGGCCACCATGACGGAGGTCGGCAGGAGGAGCACGGCGCCGAACGCGTGCGCGAGCCAGCCGCGGCCCTCCAGGCCGAGCGAAGCCAGGAGGCCCAGGTGGAGGACACCCGCAGCCAGGAGCCCGAGCGCGCCCGCGCCCAGCGTGAGGTGCGAAACCAAGCTCGCCGCACTCGCGCCGATCAGCGCCATCCGCGCGCGGCGGAAGTCGTTCGCCGACCACCAGCCGGGCATCACCGTCTCACCCCGCCGCGGCGGCCGGCACGCGGCCGAAGCGGCGCTCGCGGCGGTGGAACTCGGCGACGGCCTCGCCCAGGGCGCCGGCGTCGAAGTCGGGCCACATGCGCGGCGTGAAGTACAGCTCCGCGTAGGCGCACTCCCACAGCAGGAAGTCGCTCAGCCGCTGCTCGCCCCCCGTGCGGACGAGGAGGTCCACGTCCGGCGCGGGGGATTCGCCGCCGAGAGCGAGGGCGAAGTCGTCGCGGGTGGCGTCGGGGCCCAGGCGCGCGGCGGCGGCGAGGAGGGCGTCGCGTGAGGAGTAGTCGAGGGCGATGCGCAGGTGCATCCGCGTGCCATCCACCGTCGCGGCCTCGGCGCCGTCGATGGCGCGGCGCAGCGCCTCGGGGAGCCGGTCGCGGCGCCCGATGATGCTCATGCGGATGTCGTTCTCCACGCACCGCTGCGTCTCCGCCGCCAGGTACGAGCGAAAGAGCCGCATCAGCCCGCTCACCTCGCGAGAGGGGCGCCCCCAGTTGTCGGAGGAGAAGGCGTACAGCGTCAGCACCCCCACCCCCAGGTCGGGCGCCGCCTCCACGATGCGCCGCACCACTCGCGCGCCCTCGGTGTGCCCCGCCACCCGCGGCAGCCCGCGCGCGTTGGCCCACCGCCCGTTCCCGTCCATGATCACCGCCACGTGGATCCCCCTCATCCTCCCCTCCTCCTCTCGCGGGTACCGAGCGCGCCCAAAGCACTCTGCAATGTAAAGTGCACGGACGTAAAAAAAGGCCGTGCGGCGGTCAGCCGTCGCGCACGGCCTGGATCAGCGCCTCCATGTGGTCGAGGTACGCGGCCAGCGCGCGGCGCCCGGTCTCGGCCAGGCGGAACTCCGTGCGGGGGACGCGGCCCTCGAAGCTCTTGGTGCACTCCACGTACCCCGCCTCTTCCAGCTTGCGGGCGTGCACGCTGAGGTTGCCGTCGGTGAGGCTCAGCATGTCCTTGAGCTCGTTGAACGACAGCGACTGGTTGACGGCGAGCGCGCTGACGATCCCCAGGCGCACGCGCTCGTGGATCAGCCGGTCCAGCTCGGCCGCGCCGCTCTCCGCCCCGCCTACGACGGCGCGGAGGGAGAAGTCCTGGTTGTCGCGCGTGTCGCGCTTCGCCTCAGCCACCGTACCTCCGCGCGATCAGAGTGCCAAAGAACATGTGCAGCCCGCCGAAGCCGAGCGCCATGTACGCATCGCCCCACGCCGCCGGCGAAAAGAGCGCGGCGGTGCCCAGCGCCATGAAGGTGAGCCCCATCACCGGCACCACCGGCACCGAGAACGCGCCGGCCGTCAGGATCCCCACGCCGAAGAGGAGGAGCCACACCCCCGGCAGCACGGCCACGCTCCCGGTGTTGAAGAGCACCACGGTGAGCACCGCGCCCGCCACCAGCGGCGGCGCCAGCGACAGGGTGAACTTGCGCCCCGGGCCGGTGAGGAGCGGCATCTTGGCGGCGCGCGCCTTCATCGCCGTGGTCAGCACCCCGATGGCGACCGACACCACGGCGGCCACGCACCAGGTGGCGAGCCACAGCCGCGGCGAACCCTGCGCCGAGGCGAGCCACGCCGCCAGGAAGCCGGTCACGCCGATCACCACCTGCCCCCACCCGCTGACGGCCGTGAAGCTCCCCGCCCGCTCCATCGTCTCGCGGATGAAGCGGAGGTTCTCCATCGCTTTCGCGTGCAGCTCGAGCGAGGGCTCCTCGTCGGGCGTCTCTTCGCGGCGGATCGGGTGGATGGTTGCCATGGTTTCAAGATGCACGGGTTCGGCGCGCCAGTCAAGTGCTTTGCGATGTAAAGCACGAAGTGTGCCGGGTCAGGAGAAAAGCCTCACACAGAGAACACAGAGGGAACTGCAAGCCACAGAGAACTTCCTTTGTTCTTCTCTCTGTGTCTCTGTGTCTCTGTGTGAGCCCCGCTGTTTTCCTCAGGAGCGGCGCCAGGACGGAGGCGCGGCCGTCGATGGCCGGGTTGGGGCGCAGGCGCAGGATGGTGGTGATGAGCGGGTAGAGGTGCACGTTCTCGAAGGCGGGGACGCGCGTCCGCTGGCGAAAGGCGGGGCCCGCGGCGGCGAAGAAGGCGTGCATCGAAGGCGTCGCCGGGTCGTAGCCGTGGTTCGCGTCGTCGTTGCCCCACCCGGGGCGGCGGGCGGCGATCAGGTCGGGGGCCGGCATCTCCACCAGCAGGTCGCCCGCGCGCGGGGAGGCGGAGAGGTGGTAGCGCGCGGGGATCTCGGCGCGCCGGTAGACGCCCGCGCCGGGGAGTCCCCTGCGGAGCGCCGTGCGCGCCCGCTCCAGCGCGGCCGTGTCGCCGTCGAAGAAGAGCGACGTCGTGGGTCCGGTCCCCACCACCCGCACCCCCTCCAGCGGAATGTGGTCGGCGAGGAAGCGGGTGCGGCCGGCGCGCACGTCCTGGATCCCGTGGTCGGACACCAGCACCACGTTCACCTGCCGCGCGATGGGGAGCCCGTTGATCCCGTTCAGCAGCAGGTCCAGCACCGAGTCCACTCGCGTGACGGCCGCGCGCACCTCGGGCGAGCCCGGAGGATGGTGCCCCTCGTCCACCTCGGAGAGGTAGACGGCCACCAGGTGCGGCCGGCGCTCGGGGGGAAGGCGGAGCCACTTGAGCACCTGGTCCATGCGCGCCCCGCTCGGCACCGACTTGTCGTAGCGCGCGTGGTAAGTGGGAAGGATGCCCCCGATCGGCACCTGCGAGCCGGGCCAGTACAGCGCCGCGCTCAGCATCCCCTGCCGCTCGGCCGTCACCCAGAGCGGCTCGCCCCCATACCACTGCGGATTCAGCTCCGTCGCGGGGTCGCCGACCCTGAACGAGTCGCGGAGCACCGGGTCCCACATCTGGTTCCCCACCAGCCCGTGCGTGCCGGGGTACATCCCGGTGATGATGGAGTAGTGGTTGGGGAAGGTCTTGGAGGGGAAGACCGGCAGCATGTACGGCGCCGCCGCACCCTTGCGCCGGAACTGCGCGATGCGGGGCGCGGGCACCGTCTCCACGTAGTCCGGCCGGAACCCGTCGATGGAGACGAGCACCACGTACGGCTTCGCCTGCTGCGCGGGCGCGTTGCGGCGCTCCTCCTGCACCACCACGTCGGGAGTCTGGGCCGGCAGCGCCCGCGCGCCCGACAGCAGCGCCAGAGCGGCGAAGAAGAAGCGTGTACGAGACGGTGTCATCTCCCGGCCTCCATCAAGGGGCGATCCCCACGCTCACCAGCACCCCGGCCTCGGGCGAGAAGCGGGTGAGGCCGGCCACGCCCTCCACCCTGATCCACCTCCGCCTTCCGAACCGCACCCCCAGCCGCGCCTCGCCCAGCGACTCGTTGCCGCGGATCTCGCGGTGCCCGCTCCCCACCTGCTGCCCCGTGATCGTCAGTGAGGGGACGACGGGGAGCCGGTCGTACTCCGCGCGAACGATGTAGAGGATGAGGTCGTCCTGCTCGAAGTCGGGACGGCGCGTTGTGTTGATGGTCACGCCCGTCTCCGCCGCCAGCGATGCGCCGCCGCGCGCCGCCCGCGCCCCCACCAGCGCAAAGAAGTCGGTGGCGTCTCGGTCCAGCCCCACACGGTTGTCCGTCGTGGGGATGCGCGTGCCGAAGCGCAGGATCGCCAGCACGCGCGCGCGCTCCGGCGTGAGCCGCAGCAGCGTGGAGACACGGTAGTCGCCGGAATCCTGTCGCCCGGGCCCCGCCTCGGTGACGGACGGGTCGGCGTCGGCGAAGCGCTCCTCATCCTCGAAGAAGCGCCGCACGGTGCCGCCCGCCTCCAGCACCACCCGCCCCGTCCTCCACACCGCGCGGAAATTCCCCGCCTCCACCAGCGACCCCTCCGTCCCCGCCAGCGACGCGCGCTGCCCCCTGAACGCCCCGCCCCCCGCCTCCACCCACACCTCCGGCCCCTCCACGAACGCCCGCCACTCCGCCGGATCCAGCGGCCGCAGCTGCGCCCGCGCCGGGCCCGGCACCGCGAGCGCCAGCGCCGCGAGTATCCAAGCGTTAGGGACCTTCACGGAAGGAAAGGAGAGCATCAAGAGGCGATGTAACCGTGAATCGTGGCAAACAGTAGGTCGCAGTGTGGAGCTCTCCTTCGCACCTTTCGGGGATCGATCCGCGCGAGGAGCTCGAAGGCGTGACGAGTCTTGTGGTACTCGCCCTTTGAGGTGCCGCGCGTGGCACGTTTCAGGGCCGGCAGCAGATCGTTCTTCGGGATGTTCTCTACGTTTTGTGTGCGAGGGAGCGCGCCCGGTGCAAATCCCTGGTCGTAAAATCGAGCGAGGGTGTCCGGATCGGCGATCAGCCAGGCTTCCATCGCCTGAACCATCAGGTGAACCTGCTCATCCCTCGCAAATCCGAGCTTCCACCCACCCGCCGTGAGGTGCTGGCGGGGAGTCGCTTCGACCGGACCATCAGAATCGACCAACAGAAGGTTGAATGCGTTGGGGTGCTCGTTCCGGGCACGCAGGAACTTCTCGTATGTAGCCTCGCGAGAACCACACGCCACGATCTGCAAATCGTGTTCGTGGTCCCAGGCCTCAGGGCCGAGTTCGCTCAGGAACCGGCCGAACGCCCGCCGCATCAATGCCTTGCTTTCCTTGCTGCCGCCGCCCTCCACGTAGATGCGTGTCTCCTTCACCATCGGGTGCCCCCGATCTCTCCCATCCGCCAAACGTCACCCAGCGAATACTCCTCCAGCCACGTGGCGAGCTGCTCTTCGTTCAACCGACGCAGTGATGTCCCGCTCTTGCCAGACTCGCAAACGATGACGCTCTCCGGTACGTCCGACAGCGCGGAGACGAGGGCGTCGGAATGGGTCGTGACGATAAGCTGCGTCCGCTTGGACGCCTCCTTCAATAGCTCGGCGATCGTCGGGAGGATGTCGGGATGCAACCCGAGCTCCGGCTCCTCTATGCAGATCAGCTGGGGTGGCTCAGGATGACAAAGAATTGCGAGCAGGCTGAGATAGCGGAGCGTGCCGTCGGATAGCCGATACGCGGAGATCTGCTCTCCCCCGCGCTCCTCGACGTAGAGTTGGACGACTCCGCCCTGGATCTTCGTGATAATGCGCTCTGCCGCCTCGTGCACGTGCCGGAGGTACTTCTCGACCGTTCCGCGGGTATCCCGCCGCTGCACCAGATCGTGGAGCACCAGAACAAGGTTACTCGAATCCGGGAGCAGGAAGTCGACAGGCAGATCCGCGCCCTGTCCCATGCGCGCCAGGTTTCGGCGCCCGAAATTCCACTCCTGGAAAAGGGCGATTGATTCGAAGGACGCCGCCAGGTGGGAAAGTTCGGGGTACGCGACCGGGTCCTTGCGTTGAGCAAGGATAGATTGATTCGGCTTCAGATCCTGCCGGTTAATCTCAATCATCCTACGGCTGCCGCTCTCGGCATCGTAGGCAGCGATCAGGGCCCCCGCACGTCCAGAGTGGTACACGGCGGGGTAATCCGTCGTCGCGTTCGCTACATGGAATCTCGGGGATCCGATCTCCTCACCCACAAGTTCCAGCCGATAGTTTACCTGCTCGAATGCCAATTCGTATCTGAGGTTCTGCTCCGCTCCCAGTTTCAAGAATTGAGGGTAGTCCACGAAGGTCTGGATACGGGCGACTCCAGACGAGCCGGCTCCGCGACGGATGTACTCCCCGATCCCGCCGCGTTCCCGGAAATACGCCGCCAAGTCCACGGGCGCGGCACGCAATGCCCCCAGCGCCTCAAGAAGATTGGACTTACCGGAGGCATTCGGGCCGATCAGGACGTTGAGCGGCTGAAGGTCGATCTCCACCCCGGCGCTTCCGTATGAGAGGAAGTCCGTGAGCTTCAACCGGTGGATGAGCCGTTTGCCTTCCATGATCCTTCCGGCCTGGGAGATCGCTGGGGTGCCGTTCGTATCTCTAAAGGATACATCCCTGCGTTGCCCGCCCGCAAACCGCACGCAAGGCGCGAAGCTAGTAAAGCCTCGCGCCTGTCTCGTACGTCTTCGCGGTCTGTGGGTAAGCCGTGCCGTCGTGCAGGCCGTAACGTCTACGCGATGCCCACGGCGTCGTACGCGGCCGCGATGGCGGCGAGCTTCGCCTGCTGCGCCGCGGCATCGGCGCGGTAGTAGGTAGTGGCGATGTTCAGGAGCGCACGGCGGCAGTCCGAGAACTTCGCCAGCGGGGCGAGCCGCGTGAGCGTCAGGTAGTAGAGCCGCGCCAGCTCTTCGGGGGTGAAGACCGGGCTGCCGTCCGCACCCTTTGCGGTGATCAGGTTGTAGGCGGCGCGGTTGTGGATCCCGCTGTTCACGTGAACACCCCCGTCGTCCTGCAGCGTCTTCACGAACTCGTTCATGTGCGCCGGCTGGCCCGGCCCCTTGGGCCAGAGCGGCTTCCCCAGGCCTGGATCGGCCAGGCTGCGCAGCGGCGTTCCGGGCTCCTTCCATCCGGACCCGATCGACCAGTCCCACTCCGCCACCGGGGTCTGGGTGCCCAGGAACCAGTTGCGCACCATCACCGCGAAGATGTCGCTGAACGACTCGTTGAGCGCTCCGCTCTGGTTCACGAGCCTGAGCCCCGCCGTGTGCTGCGTCACGCCGTGCGTAAGCTCGTGCACGATGATGTCCACGTAGCGCGCGGTGCTGCGGTTCCCCCCCTCCACGGGTATCTGCCCGTACCACATGCGGTTCTCCGCCCACATGGCGTTGCGCCAGATGGGCGAGGGCTCCTTGTTCTCCCTGCTCACGTAGCAGTTGACCACCGACTCCAGCTTCATCCCCTTGTCGTCGATCCCCTGGTGCTTGAGCACGCCGTTGAAGAAGTCGAACACCTGGGTGGCGTGGTAGTGCGCGGAGACCGCGGCCGGCGAGGCGTCGCCGAACTCCGGCGTGGGGTTGCTCACCGGCACCTGGGGGAACGGGGGCGCCTGGCTGACGTCCGCGAACTGGTAGTCGTAGGTGGTGATGTTGCGCCACGGGTCGTGCAGCTGCACCGTGCCGTCCGGCAGGGGGAGGCCGTCGAACTGGCGCACGACCCCGTCCACGTCCACGCCGCGGCAGGCGACCGGGACGTCGAAGTGCGCCGCGGCATTAAAGGAGATCACCAGCCCGCCGTCGTCGGCGTCCACCAGGCAGGTGCGCCGCGGCACGAAGGGGGACACGCTGCCGCAGCACTGCATCGCGTCGTCGGCGGCGGCGGGCGTCACGGCGACGCGGTCGAAGACGTACACCAGACGCCAGCGGCTTCCGCCCTCCTGCTCGTCCGCGTAGAAGTTGAGCTGCGGGGCGCCGGCCTCCGTCACCGCGGACAGATCCACCCCCAGGCGCTCCGCCAGCGCCTTGGCCGCCTGCTTCGGCCCGAGCGCCGGGAGCGGGTCCACGTCCGGCACGTCCGCCAGCGCCCCCTCCACGGACATCAGGGTGCGCTCGGTCCCCTTCACTTCCACGGTCGCCCGCGTGCCGAAGACGGGGATGGAGCGGGCCGTCTGCACGAACGACACGGTGTCCGTTTCCATCAGCACCTGCTCACGCTGGCGCTCCAGCTTCAGGTCCGGCACCAGCTCGGGCCGCTCCGGCGAGGTGATGGCGGCCAGGCGGTCGGACCCCTGCCCCTCCAGCAGCGCCTGCAGGTGGCCCCGCGCCGCCGCCTCCACGCTCAGCGGCGCGGGCTCGAAGGCGGGCGCGGCGGCATCCAGCGAAAAGACCGACACGCCGCCTACCGCCCCGGCCGCGGCCGCGGCGGCCTTTTCGAAGACGATCTGCGGAACCTGCAGCATCTCCGGCGCCACGGGTGCCACCCGGTCGCGCTGGGCGTTGAAGCTGATGGCGTTGAGCATCGGCGTGTGGGAGGGTGGGTGGAGCCGCCCGGGTCAGCGGGCGGGCGCGTGGTGGGGCGCCGGGGTCGTGCGGGCGTGCAGCGCGGAGTGGGCGTTTCCGCCCGCGAGCGCGGCGAGCAGGCACGCCCCCACCAGCGCCCCCGCCGCCAGCCGGGGAGACCGCCGCGTGCCGTAGCGGCCGTCGATCTGCACTCCGAACAGCACCACCATCACGGGAAGGCTGTGGGCGAAGGCGGCGCACACCACCATGATGGGGCCGCAGGTGGTGAGGCATCCCCACCCCGTGGTGCCGCCGTAGCGGGCGCAGCAGGCGTCCGCGCGCCAGCCGCGCGGCGCCAGCGGCACGGTGCGGCGGCAGCGGCGAAGGAGGTAGCTCTTGGCGGGTGCGAGCTCCCAGAGCGCCGCCCCGGACACCGCCGCGCCGGCCGCGACCGGCCACCCCGCCCAGGAGACCAGCGCGTGCATCGCGACAAGGATCAGCGCCCCGCACGCCGTCCACACCCCCAGGAACCCCGCCACGAACATCGCCATCGCGCGGTCGCGGCGGCGCCAAAGGCTGCCCAGCGCCACGAAGCGCAGCTCGGGCACGGCCAGCGGGAGCATCATGGCGGCGCCCATCGCGGCGGCGTGGCCGATCGTCCACGCCGCGCCGCCCCGGTGTACGCCCATCGCCGCGAGCGCCCCCCACGCCGCGGCCGAGATCGCCAGCGCCCACCACTCGGGGTGTCGCCACGCGCGGCGGCGCACCCCCTGCCATCCCCACGCCACCCGGCGGGGGGCGGAGAGTGCCGCCGCGTCAGGCATAGTAGACGCTTACCCGCCCCACGCGCAGGTCGCTTTCCCCGGTCCCGGAAGGGCGCACCGGCGTGAACGTCACCGCCACTTCGTCGGCCACCCACTCATCCTTTTCCAGAAGGAGGCGCGCCACCGGGGTGATGTCCAGCGTGAACGAGATCCCGCTTCCGCCGTGCTCGTCGGTGCGGTCCGACGCCTCGGCCACGCCGAAGGTGGTGATGCGGCCCGCGCTCAGCTCCGGGTGCGCGGCCGGATCGTCGCCCTGCGGTACGTTGACGTGCACCAGGTAGGTGGAGCTGGCGGGCTGCCGGCCGGTGACGTTCTCGATGCGCAGGTAGATCTTCGGCTCCACCCCCTCCTCCACGGCGGCGGCCATCGCCCCGGTGGGGGAGCTCACCGGCACGCGGGTGGAGGTGGTGCCCGCGGTGAGCGGCACGGAATGGTCGTTGGCGCCCACCATCTCGGGCGGGAAGTCGTGCGGCACGGCATCCTCCGGGGTGGGTGCGGCGGCCGTGAACACGCCGTTCCCGGCCGGGATGGCGGGAAGGTCGATGCTCGCGTACTGGTAGCCGAGCGGCTCCGCGGTGGTGTCCAGCACGTCGCGCACGCGCATCGCCACCGCGTGCTCACCCTGCCCCAGGTCGAACGACTGGTCCAGCCAGCGCGGCGTGTCCGGGTTGGAGGCGCCCGGCATGCCCGCGAGCCACGCCTCCCACAGGCGGTCGATGTTGGCGTGGTGCAGCCAGAACAGCGGGTCGAACCCCGCCGTGTTGAATGCGCCCATCCATCCGCCCACACCCATGTGGACGCTGCCGTGCGGCGCCTTTTCCAGCGTTCCCATCGACCCACCCATGGCCCCCGCTCCCGCATCGGTGCCGCCGAACCCGGTCGGAATCCCGTCGCTCGGTCCGGCGAAGAGGGCGGTCCTGAGCGAACCTCCCAGCTCCACCTCGTAGGGGTGAAGCTGATCGCCCTCGTTCACGTCCGTGTTGCGCTCGTCGGTGAAGAGCGGGTTGTCCTCGCCCGAGGGGAGGGTGCGCGCGCGGAACGCCGGGGGGATAGCGCGGCGGCCGGGCTTCTGGGGATCGCTGTAGTTCCAGTACGGGAGCGCCCAGTCGTCGGGCCCGCCGAGCTGCACGACGGCACCGCGCACCGCCTTTTCGAAGTAGTGCAGGTAGACGCGGTGCCAGGGGAGGAAGAACCAGTTCCAGTGCTCGCACCGGTTCCAGGTGGCGCCCTGCGGCCAGGCCGGCTCGCTCCCGGCGCCGTGGATCGCCGCCAGGTAGCGCCAGCAGGTGGGATCGGAGAAGTCGTCGCCGTCGCGGGCCCGAAGCTCGGCGACCCCGCGTGCGTACCACTCGAGCACCGGGTGCCACGGGTTCTCGTCGCTCAGATCCCAGACGTCCTGTCGTACGCGCATCGCCACCTCGGAGGGGGAAAGAGGGTAGAGGGGGTGGACGTGCAGAGGGAGACACCAAAAGGGGTGCGTCCACGTCTCCGCGCCTGGCACGGCCCCTGAGACGCCAATCTGACGCGGAATCTCCGTGAAGCAAGTGTCTTCTTTCAACTGCCGGCGCCGCGGCGCGTCTCCGCACCGCGCCGCTACCGGCCGGCGTCTGGAGAAGAGCGGGATCAGCGCGCCAGGCGGGGGAGCACCTCCGCCGCGCGACCCAGCACCTCGTCCGGCGTGCCGAGTGCGCGCTTGATTTCGACCTCGCGCTGCAGCGGGTTGCGAATGCGCCGCAGCTCGGCCACGCGGCGCGCGCCCAGGCGGCGGACGTGCCAGACGGGGCTGCTGGGCACCGGAAAGTCGCTTCCGTGCAGGGTGCGCGCGGCAAGCTCCGGGTCGGCGGCGAGGCGGCCGAGGGTGGCGGAGCGCGCCGGGTTGTTCATCCCCGAGTTGTCCGTCCAAAGGTGCGGGAACTCGGCCATCAGTGCGCGCAGCAGCGGCGTCTGGTCCGGGTCGCGGCGAAAGGGGACGGGCGCGGCCAGATGCGCCACGATCACCGGCACGCCTTCAGCCAGCGGCAAGCGGATCTTGGCCAGGTCCTTGAGCCCCGGGTCGACTTCGGCAAAGGTGTTCTCGCTGCCGCCGGAGTGGACGAGGAGGGGGAGCCCCGCGTCGGCCATGCGGCGGTAGAAGGGGCGGTGCGCGGGGTCGGCGGGATCGATCCCCTGCGTAGCGGGGAGCCACTTGAGAAGGACGGCGCCGTTCTCGATGCACTCTTCCAGCCGGTCCAGCGCGTCGCGGCGCGCGGGGTTGATGGAGGGGCCGGGGAGGAGCTCCGGGTGCTCGCGGCAGACGCGGAAGACCCAACCGGCGGGGATCACCATCTGCGACCGCGCCAGGTCCGGCTCTCCGCTCGCGTCGCAGACGGCGTCAAAGCCCAGGGCGACGGCGCGGTCCATCTCGCTGCCGCGTACGTGCGCGGCCAGACGAGCGGCCCACTCCGCGTCGCCGTCAGGGGCATCGGGGCGCATGCCGTGGATGCGGCCCAGCGCGCGGAACATGAAGCTGCGCCTGAACTTCGGCGATACCCAGCACCCGCTTCCGCCGGAGCCCACCCCCGCCAGGTGCGTGTGGACGTCGATCTTCACGCTGCCTCCAGCCACTCGGCCACCCGCGCCACGGTCCGTGGCTGGAACGGGACGCACCAGTGCGGCGCCCGCTCCAGCATCTCCAGCCGCGCGCCGGGGATGCGGCTCGCCAGGAGCTCACCCTGCACCGTCGGCACGATGCCGTCGGCGCGGCTGTAGACGAGGAGCACGGGGGTGCTGATCCGCTCCGCCGCATCGTCCAGACGCAGCCGCTCGAGCAGCGCCTGCACGCTGGCGACGTACCCGAACCCGCCCGCGGTACCGCGAAACGGAAACGCGCGCCGCTTCAACGGACCCACCGCCGGCACAACGCCCCACACACCGTAGTGCTCTCGCTGCGCCAGCGCCGCGCGCCCGAAGACGCCGCGCAGCTCCCCCAGCACCGCCCATCCGATCCGCAGGCGCACCGGCGCCGAAATGACCGCCGCGGACACGACCCGCTCCCACCCCGGCCGCGAAAGCGCGTGCAGAACGAGCGACCCGCCGAGACTGTGCCCCAGCAGGTGGAGCGGAAGGGGCGGCCCGCCGGCCTCCGCGTGCTCCGCCGCATCCGCGAGCGCGTCCTCGATCCGCTCCACGTCGAAGACGGTGGTGCTCTCCCGGCCGTGCCCATCCAGGTCGAACGCAAAGATCTCGAACCCCGCCCGCAGCAGCGGCTTGCAGAGGGCGTGGAGGGGATAGAGCGCATCGTTCCCCGCCCCGTGCGCCAGCAGGACGCGGCCTCGCGCCTCGCCCGCGGGCACCAGCCGGAACCCGCGCACCCGTCCGCCGGCGCGCGGGTAGCCGACCGTCTCCATGTGCGCGCCGGACGCGGCGAGCCATGCCTCCAGGCGTGCCGTCACCGCGCCGAACCGGCCTGGTGACGGTCGCCGCTCATCCAGCCAGTCGCCTCGGTGTCGGAGGGGGCGGTCTGGCCCTGGCGCGCGGCGGCATAGGCGTCGCGGCCAGACTGGCTCTGCGGGGTGTCCGGCGTGCCGAGCGGCTTGCCGTGCGGCGCCAGCTCGGACCCTACTTCGCCGGTGATCAGCCGCGCCGCGCGCTGCCAGGTGAGGTACGACCACGCCCACTGCGAGAAGACGGAGAAGCGGTTGCGGAAGCCGATCAGGAAGAGGATGTGGACGAGGAGCCATCCCAGCCACGCCAGCATCCCCGTGAGCTTCACCCGCCCGGCGTGCAGGACGGCCGCGTTGCGTCCCACGACCGCCATGCTCCCCTTGTCCTTGTACTTGAACGGCCGCCGCACGCCCCCTTCGATGCTGGCCACGATGTTGGACGCGGCGTGCCTCCCCATCTGCATCGCCACCTGCGCGACGCCGGGGAGGGGCTTGCCGTCGGCGCCGTTCAGGCTCGCCAGGTCACCGATGACGAAGACCTTGGGATAGCCGGGGATCGACAGCTCGGGGAGGATCTCCACGCGGCCCACGCGGTCGGTGGGGACGCCCAGCCGCTTTCCCAGCGGCGACGCGGTGACGCCCGCGCCCCAGATGACGTTGCGGGTGCGGATCGTCTCCTCGCCGACGCGGACGAGCTCGGGCTGCACGTCGGTGACGATGCTCCCCGTCCTCACCTCCACGCCGCGAAGCTGGAGCGCCTCGCGGGCATACGTGGACAGCTCCTCGGGATAGGCCGCCAGCAGCCGCGGCCCGCCCTCCAGCAGTACGATGCGCGCCTGGGACGGGTCGATGCGCCGGAAGTCGCGGGCGATGGAATGCCGCGCCGTGTCCGCCATCGCGCCCGCCATCTCCACCCCCGTCGCCCCGCCGCCGATGACGACGAAGGTGAGGAGGGCGCGCTGCTCCTCGGGATCCTCCTCGCGCTCGGCGGCTTCGAAGGCGAGGAGGTAGCGGCGGCGGATCTCGGTGGCGTCCTCCAGCGTCTTGAGGCCGGGGGCGAGCGGCTCCCACTCCGGGTGGCCGAAGTAGGCGTGCGTGGCGCCGGTGGCGAGGATCAGGTAGTCGTAGTCCATCCGCTCCCCGTCCGTGAACACGACCTGCTTACGCGCGAGGTCGAAGTCCTCCACCTCCGCCATCAGCACCTCGGTGGACCTCTGCCGGCGCAGCACCTGGCGGATGGGGGATGCGATGTCCGCGGGGGACAGGGTGGCGGTGGCGACCTGGTAGAGCAGCGGCTGGAAGATGTGGTGGTTGCGCCGGTCCACCACCGTCACGGTGACGGGCGCCCGGCGCAGCGCGCGCGCCGCCCACAGCCCTCCGAAGCCGCCCCCCACGATCACCACGTGCGGTACCCGCAGGATGCGTGTCGCCATTGTGTCTCTCCCCCAACAGGCTCGATGTAGGCCAGCCGTGCAGCCGTGCAGCCGTGCAGCCGTGCAGCCGCGTGGCTTCCACAAGTATGGGGCCGCGCGGCGCGCAGGGGCCAGGGCCGGGTGGCCGTTATCGGGTGGTGGGGGGCGGGGTGGGGGGAGGCGGGGTATTTGGATGTGGGGGGGAGCGCGAACGCAGGGGCACCGGGGCAGGGACCCCGGCACGCGCACCGGGGGCTAAAGCCCCCGGCTGGAACAACGCGAAGACCGCTGAAGCGGTCTGGTAGGCATTGGGCGGCCGGATCACATCCACGCATAAGGGGGGATATGCCAAGCGCGCATACGGAGTTGTACCTGCACATCGTCTGGGCCACGCACCGGCGGCACCCGATCATCACGCCGGAGCTGCAGCCGCGGATCTATGGCGCGATTGCCGACCAGTGCAGGAAGCTGAAGGCGGACATTCTCGCGATCGGCGGGATCGCGGACCACGCGCACGTGCTCCTCCGCACCCCACCGACGGTATCCGTCGCGGAGCTTGCCGGTCAGATGAAAGGCGCATCTTCGCACCTCGCGAATCAGCTAACCGGCCCGCGCTCCTTCAAATGGCAGGACGGCTACGGCGCGTTCACCATCTCCCGCTCCATCGTCCCCCGTGTCCGCGCCTACGTGCTCGACCAGGAGCGCCACCACCGCGACGGAACCCTGAGCCCCACCTTCGAGCTCACCAACCCGCCCCCACCCTGACCCCCGCGCCGCGCGAGACCGGTTCAGCGGTCTTCCCGTAGTTCCAGCCGGGGGATTTATCCCCCGGTTTTCGGCGCCCGGCTCCCGGTGTTTGGCGCCCGCCCCCCACACAAACCAGCCCCCCACACACAAACCAGCCCGCCCCCCATCCCGGGAAGCGGGCCGATCCACGATCCATTCCGTCCATCATCCATCCACGTCCACCCCCCTCCCTACCCCACCCTCACACCGGTACGGGCAGCAGCAGCCGGAACGAATTCCGCGCGCGGTTGAGGCGGCTCTTGACCGTGCCCACGGGGATGCCGATCTCCTCGGCGATCTCCTCGTAGGTGCGGTCCTCCACCTCGCGCATCACGAAGGGGATGCGGTGATGCTCGTCCATGCGGCCGATGGCGGTGTCGATGGCCTCGCGCAGCTCGCGGCGGTACGCCTCGCGCTCCGGGTTGTGGCCCGTGGCCGCGAACTCCACCGGCCGGGCCGGCGCACCCGAGGCCGAAACCTCCGGGCGCATCTCCGAGAACGTCGTCTCCCGGCGGCGCGAGCGGTTGCGGAACTCGTTCTTCAGCAGGTTGTTCGCGATCGTGTGGATCCACGTCGAGAACTTCCGGCTGGGATCGTAGCTCTCCCGCGCGCGGTGAATGCGAAGGAAAGTGTCCTGCGTAAGGTCCTCCACCCGCTCCTCGTCGTTGAGACGCTTGCGGAGGAAGCCCTGGATTCGCGGCTGGTAGCGCTCCATGAGGAGGCGGAAACCCTCCTCCTCGCCCTGCGTGTAGCGCTGGAAAAGGTCCTCGTCAGTCATCTCGCGCAGCGGCGCATCGCCGTGCGGAAGACGCATGGAAGGGCGCACACCCCGACTCCGGGAGTCGTCCTGGGCCGCGCCGAACTGCGCGGCGGCACTGGTGAGGTCGATGGCGGTTTTCATGACTTCAATATAAGGGAAAACCCCGCGCTTGTCGAGGTCGGTTCACCGCTGAACGAAACCGCAAGTGTTTGCACGAGCCGAATTTAACAGCCGCGTCAACCCCTCTGCGGGGCGCGGGCCCGGGTGCGGGCGTCGGCCACGTTCATCATCATGAACAGGATGGCGCCCAGCGAGAGCTGCAGGTAAAAGGTCAGGAGGCGCCACCCCCCGGTCGCGATCCCCACGATGCTGGCGGGCAGCAGCGCCGAGTACACCAGGTAGAACGCCGCCTCCGCCCCGCCCGCCGCCCCGGGCGTGGGGACGAAGAGCATCGCGGTGAAGATCACCCACTGCAGGAGGAAGAAGAGCACCGGGTCCACCTCCGCCCCCAGGAAGTACGCCACCGCCGTCGCCACCGAGTAGCGAGAGGACCACTGCACCGCCGTCACGCCGAAGGTCATGGCGAAGCGCAGCTTACCCCGCTCGCGCACCAGGGCGAACACGTTGCGGAAGTCCTCGCGCGTCTTGCGCGACCGCTGGCGCGTGCGGACCGCGCGGCGCAGGCTCCACCAGCGCACGCGGCGCCCCAGGAAGCCGCGCAGCGCACCCTGCCAGAGCGCGACCACCGCCACGATCGTCAGTACGACGACGGGGAGCACTCCGGATGCCTCGCCCCGCATCTCGCGCCCCATGCGGCGCAGCACGGGGAGCTCCCAGGCGCGGGACAGGATGAACGCCGTGGGCAGGGCGGTGGCGAAGAAGCAGAGGTCTTCCAGGTAGCCCAGCGTGACGATGGAGGCGGCCTCGCCCTTGGTGACCCCCTTCTGCACCATCATTCCCCAGCGGAACACCTCGCCGCCGGATGAGGTGGGGAAGACGGAGGAGGCGAGCTCGGCGCCCAGCGTGATGCGGAAGCAGTCGCGGAAGGTGAGCGGGTGGCCGATGAAGCGCGCCCACACCAGGATGCGGATCGTGTTGGTGATCCAGGGGAGGAGCGCCAGCACGATCCCCAGGTACAGGTAGCGCCGGTCCAGCTCGCCGAAGCGGCGGAAGACGCCGCGGTCCGTGGCCGCCCACGAGATCCACAGGTTGAACAGGACCCCAAAGGGCACCAGGATCATCGAGGTCCGGAAGACGCGGTTGAGGCCGCGCGACAGGCGGCTCTCCCCGGCTTCCTCCCCGGCGGTGCTCACCGCCCAGGCCCCCGCGCGATCACCCGCGCGTAGCTGTCGATCAGCCGTCCGTTGATGGCCGACCAGTCGCGCTCGCTTGCCGCCGCGCGCGCCGCGGCGCCCATCCTGCGCCGCTCGGCGGGGTCGTTCAGCAGCCGCTCCACCTGGTCTGCGAGGTCGGCGGGGTCGTTGGCGCGGGCGATGAAGCCGTTCTGCCCGGGCTCCACCTGGTCCGGCGGCCCGCCGCGGTCCACGACGACGGTGGGGAGGCCGCTGGCCTGCGCCTCCAGCACCACGTTGCCGAACGTCTCGGTGGTGGAGGGAAAGACGAAGACGTCGCCCGACGCGTACCAGCGGGCCAGCGCCTCGCCGGTCTGGTGGCCGGGGAAGAGGGCGTCGGGGAGGTCGGCCTGGAGCTGCTCGCGCATGGGCCCGTCGCCCACCAGCACCAGGCGGTGGCGGTTCCCGCGCTGGCGGAGGATGCGCTCCATCGCCACCAGGTCCGCCAGGTCCTTTTCGCGCACCAGCCGGCTCACCAGCAGGAGGACGGGGGTGTCGTCGCTCTCCGCGCCGGCCATGCGGCGCAGGCCGGGGTCGCGGAAAGCGGGGGAGAAGCGGTGCAGGTCGATGCCGCGCGACCAGAGCTCCGTGTTGTGGATTCCGTGGCTGGCGAGCTCGCGGATGATGCTGTGCGACGGGGCGTACACCACCTCGCACCTGCCGTAGAAGCGCCGCATCATCTTCCATCCCAGCTCTTCGAGCCCGCCGAAGCCGTAGAAGCGGAAGTACGATACGAAGTGCGTGTGGAACGACGACACCACCGGCACCCCGCGGCGGCGGCCGTACTTCTCCGCGCGCACGTTGATGGGGGTGGGGCTCACCACGTGGATCAGGTCAGGCTGGTACTCGTCGAGGCGGGCGGAGGCGCGGTGGCCGATGGGGGAGGCCAGCCGGTAGTCCTTGTAGAGCGGGAAGCGGATGTAGGGGATCAGGTGGACGCGGTGGCTCCACGAGATCTCCGGCCCGGGCTTGAAGGGCGAGAAGATGCGGAAGTCGACGCCCCGCTTCTCCAGCGTCCCGAAGAGCTGGGCCAGGGTGCGCGACACCCCGTCCACGTGGGGGAGAAGGCTTTCCGTGAAGTATGCGACCTTCATCCCGTTCCCGGTGCGGTCTCGCTGGGTGGCAGTGGGCGCAATCTACGGCGCCGCTGGCGCCTTTGACAGTGTCGTGCGAAGAACGGCAACAGCATGGCTCACGCGGAGGCGCGGAGACGC
>DASVTZ010000006.1 GCA_036387335.1 Longimicrobium sp. | reverse complement strand
TGGTGGTGGCGTGGAACGTTGGCATCGTCATGTATCTTCGACCGTCTCTCTAGTTTTCGATGGCTCGCCAGGAGCGCATGTATTCGCCGCTGGAACAACACAAAGTCCGCCTTCGCGGACTCGTTCCGCAAGGGCGGCACCCATTCCCCATTCCCCAATCCCCATTACCCGCCGTCACGCCCGCGGGTGCGCCTGCCTGTAGATCCGCTTCAGCCGCTCGCGCGAGGTGTGCGTGTAGATCTGCGTCGTGCTCAGGCTCGCATGGCCCAGCAGCTCTTTCACTGCCAGCAGGTCCGCGCCCGCGTCCAGCAGGTGGGTCGCGAAGGTGTGGCGCAGGGAGTGGGTGGACAGGCCGGCATCGTCGGCGATCCCCTTGAGAAAGGCGCCGACGACGTTCTGGATCTGGCGCACGGTGATGCGGCGCCCCGTCTGCGCCACGAAAACGGCGCGGCGGTCCGGACGCGCGGCCGTTTCCATCACCCGCTCGCGCGCTTCGTAGTAGGCGCGAAGTGCGCGTGTCGCGGCGCGGCCGACCGGAACGATGCGCTCCTTGCGACCCTTCCCCATCACGCGCACGCGGTCGCTCACCAGGTCCAGGCTGGCCACGTCCATCGCCTGGAGCTCCGAGAGGCGCATTCCGGTCGCGTAGAAGAGCTCCACCACCGCCAGGTTGCGCAGCGCGTGGAAGCCGCCGCCCTCCGCCCGCGCCTCCGCGTCGCGGAAGACCTCGTCCATCTGCTCGCGCGTCAGGAAGCCGGGGAGGTGCCGCTCGCGCTTGGGCGTGCGCACGGTGCGCGCCGGGTTGGCCGCCACCCGCGCCTCCACGTGCAGGAAGCGGTAGAACGACCTCACCGCCGACAGCTTGCGCGCGATGCTGGTGCGCGCCAGACCGCGGCGGCCGGCCATCTCGCCCATCCACGAGCGGATGGAGAGGCGGTCGACGCCGCTCCACGTCCACTCGGGGGCGCCATAGTAGCGATCCAGAAACGCCTCGAATTCCGCCAGGTCGATCGTGTACGCCTTCAGCGTGGTCGGCGACAGCTGGCGCTCGTGGGCCACGTAGCGCAGAAAGGCGTCCACGTCCTCCCGGCGCGCCGGGTCGCCGGCGGGCGTCACGCCGCGGCGGGCTCCGGCACCAGCTCGTGCTGGCGGATCCAGGCGGCGAAGTCGGCGCGGGCGCGGGCGACCAGCTTCTCGCGCTTTTCCTCCTTCTTCCGCACCGGCTCCTCCAGCGGGTCCACCAGGCCGAAGTTGGAGTTCATCGGCTGGAAGTGGCGCGGCTCGGATTCGCGCAGGTATCTCATCAGCCCGCCCAGCATGGTCGTGGCCGGCGGCAGCACCGGCTCCAGCCCGCGGACGATGCGGTCCAGGTTGGCCGCCGCGAGGATGCCCACCGCGGTGGACTCCGTGTACCCCTCGACGCCGGTGATCTGGCCCGCGAAGAGCAGGTCGTGCCGGTCCGGGAGCGAGCCGTGCGCGGTAAGGCGCGCGGGGAAGTTGAGGTACGTGTTGCGGTGGATGGAGCCCCAGCGCAGGAACTCCGCGTTCTCCAGCCCCGGAATGGTGCGGAAGATCCGCTTCTGCTCGCCGACCTTGAGGCGCGTCTGGAAGCCGACCAGGTTCCACATCTGCCCCGCGCGGTCCTCACGGCGAAGCTGCACGACGGCCCACGCGCGCCTCCCATCCCACTGCGGCACGGGGAGCCCCACCGGCTTCATCGGCCCGAAGCGGAGCGTCTCGGGGCCGCGCGTCGCCATCACCTCGATGGGGAGGCACCCTTCGAAGTAGGGGACGTTCTCCCAATCGTGCCCCTCGTACCCCTCGCCGGTCCGCAGCGCCTCGACAAAGGTGTCGTACTGCTCCTTCGTCATGGGGGCGTTGAGGTAGTCGTCGCCCTCGCCCTTCCCCCAGCGCGACGCGGCGAAGAGCGTCTCCATGTCCAGCGACTCGGACGAGACGACCGGCGCTATGGCGTCGAAGAAGGCGAGCCCGTCGTCGCCCAACGCGCGGCGGATGGAGGCGGAGAGCGCGTCGGAGGTGAGCGGCCCGGTGGCGATGATGGCCGGTCCCGCCGGAAGCTCGGCGATCTCGCCGCGCTCCACGCGGATGCGCGGGTGCGCCTCGATGGCCGCCGTCATCCGCGCCGAGAACTCGCGCCGGTCCACGGTGAGCGCCGTGCCGCCAGGGATTCGCGAGGCGCGGGCGGTCGCCAGCAGCAGGCAGCCACCTGCGCTGAGCGCCTCCATCTCCAGCTTGAGCAGCCCGTGCGCGTTGGCCGGGTCCTCGCTCTTGAAGGTGTTGGAGCAGACGATCTCGGCGAGGTCGTGCGTCTGGTGCGCGGGCGTACCGCGCACGGGACGCATCTCGCAAAGCGTCACGTCGTGCCCGCGCTCCGCGAGCTGGTACGCCGCCTCCGAGCCCGAGAGCCCCCCGCCCACCACGGTTACTTCGGCCATGCACTCCCCTTCTCGAATCGTATCCAGCCGCCGGGCTCCATGCCCGCGCGAGCCGTACTGATACCAGCTTCGCCGCGTTCGGTTCATCGAGGGGAGAGTATAGCCCCTGCGCGCGGAGAGGGACAATTGCACAACGAGGGAAATTTGGATAACTTGGCGATTCCTACCCCGGCGCTCTCCGTGCCTTCGTCGTATCGCCATCCCGACGTCTCTCGCAGACCCCCACCACCAGGACCGGACCCAGTGAACCGCAGCAAACTTATGCTCGCCCGTGCCACCCGCAGGGCGTTCGTGCTCCTTGCCGCATCGGCGGTGCTCGCCGCGTGTACCGACGACGCAACGGGGGTCGAGGCCCCGCGAGAGATCACCCTCGGCGGCATCTTCTCGCTCACCGGCAACTGGTCGTCGCTCGGCGTGGCCAGCAAGGCCGCGATGGAGCTCGCGGTGGAAGACGTCAACGCCTTCGCGGCGGGACGCCACATCACCTTCCGCGCGGATGTCCGCGACACGCGCCTGGAGCCCGCGCGCGCCCTCTCGGAGATCGAGTCGCTGCGAGCCAACCAGGTGCGGCTCGTGATCGGGCCGCAGAGCAGCGCCGAGCTCGCCGCGATCAAGCCGTTCGTGGACGGGAACGGGATGGTGGTGGTCAGCCAGTCGAGCACGGCGGGGAGCCTGGCCGTGGCGGACCGCATCTTCCGCCTGACCCCGGCCGACAGCCTGGAAGGCGTGGCCATCGCGGGGCTGATGTACGCCGACGGGATCCGCGCCGTGGTCCCCGCCTGGCGGGCCGACGCCGGCAACCAGGGGCTGGAGGCCGGCACGCGGCGCGCGTTCATCGCGCGCGGCGGCACCGTCTCCACCGGAACGGAGTACTCCGCCAGCGCCAGCAGCTACGCCGCCACGGTGACGGCGATCGGAGCGCAGGTGCGGGCGGCGCTCGCCACCCGCCCGGCCGCGCAGGTCGCGGTGCAGCTCTCCGCCTTCGACGAGGCGGCCGACATCCTGGCGCTCGCCGCCGCGGACCCGGTCCTCGCCTCGGTGCGCTGGTACGGCGCGGACGGGGTGACGCAGAGCACCGTGATCCTGGGCCGCAGCGCGGCGGCGGCGTTCGCGCAGACGGCCGGCTTCCCGGCGCCCACGGTGGGCGCGGACCCCGCCGCGCGCTCCAAATGGGAGCCGCTGGCCGCCCGCATCCAGGCGCGTGCGGGTGGCGCCGCCCCGGATGCGTTCGCGTTCGGCGTGTACGACGCGGTCTGGATCGCGGCGCAGGCGTACCTCGCCTCCCCGGCCGACGTGGACGCGGATTCGCTCGCGGCCCGCTTCCAGGTGGCGGCCGGCACGCACTACGGCGCCACCGGCTGGACGGTGCTGAACGCGGCGGGCGACCGGCGCGAGGGGATCTTCGACTTCTGGGCGATCCGCGCCTCCGGCACCGCGCGCTCCTGGCAGCAGGTCGCCTCGTACGACACGCGCCTGGGCACGCTCACGCGCCGCTGAGGCCCCCTCCCCGCTCGTTCCTCGCTGCCCCTCCCCCAAACTGCTGGGGGAGGGGCGTTTGCGTCGGTCCGCGCGGTGCTTCGATTGCGGCAGTGCGCACAGATCCCGTAGGGGCGGACCTGCGTGTCCGCCCTCCCCTGCGTGCCTCGACGGGTAGGGCCGCCCCACATTGCTGCCCGTGCCGCCTGAACGATCGCGGAATGGACACAAGAACGGAGGCGCCGAGATCATTCTCTCGGCGCCCCCGTTTTCTTCGCCTCCGGCAGAGCGGCGTTACGGACGCCGCTTCACCGCCTTCTTCGGCGCCGCCTTCTTGGCGGTGGTCTTCTTCGCGGCCGTCTTCTTCACCGCCGCGGCGGTCTTGGAAGCAGCCTTTTTGGCCGGAGCCTTCTTCGCCGGAGCCGCGGAGCGCCCTCCCGCCCGCCCACGCGCACCCTTCTTGGCGGGCGCGGACGCGGCGCGCTCGGCGAGGAGCGCGACGGCCTGGTCGATGGTGACGGCCTCCGCCTCCACGCCCTTGGGGAGCGAGGCGTTGATGGCGCCGTGCTTCACGTACGGCCCGTAGCGTCCCGCGAAGAGCTGCACCGGCTCGCCGTCGGCCGGGTGCGCGCCGACGGTGCGGATCGGCTCGATGGCCGTGCGCGTGCGTCCGCCCTTGGGCGCGGAAAGGAGCTCCATCGCGCGCGGGAGATCGACCGTGTACACGTCGTCCGTCGGGAGCAGCGAGCGGAAGTCGCCGTCGCACACCACGAACGGCCCGAAGCGCCCGATGCCGGCCGTGATCTCCTTCCCCTTCTCCGGATGGTTGCCGAGGTTGCGCGGGAGCGAGAGGAGCTTCAGCGCGGCCTCCAGCGTCACCTGTGCCGGCGCCAGTCCCTTGGGAAGCGAGGCGCGGCGCGGCTTCTCGCTGCTCCCCTCCTCCGCCTCCCCGAGCTGCACGTACGGGCCGAAGCGCCCTTGCAGCATGAGCACGGGCTTGCCGGTGCGCGCGTCGGTGCCCAGCACGTCGGGGCCGGACGACTTCGCGCGCACCAGCTCCGTCACCTGCTCCGGCGTCAGGTCTGCCGGCGCCACACCCTCGGGGAGCGACGCGGTGACGGTGGCGCCGTCCTCCTCCATCTCCACGAATGGACCGAACTTGCCGATCCGCACCCGCGCCTGCAGGTCCGAGAGGCGCACGGTGGAGGCGTCGCGCGGGTCGATGTTCTCCTGGCCGGTGCGCACCAGCGCGTCCAGCCCCTCGGGGCCGTTGAAGAACTCGCGCAGGTAGGGCAGCCACTCAGCGTCGCCCTCCGCGATCTCGTCGAGCTGCTCCTCCATGCGCGCGGTGAAGCGCGTATCGACGAGGTGCGGGAAGTGGCCCTCCAGCAGCCCCGTCACCGCGAACGCCGTAAAGGTGGGGACGAGCGCGTTCGCCAGCCGCTCCACGTATCCACGGTCGATGATGGTGCCGATGATGCTCGCGTAGGTGCTTGGCCGCCCGATCCCCTCCGCCTCCAGCGTCTTCACCAGCGTGGCTTCGGTATAGCGCGCGGGGGGCTGCGTCTCGTGCCCCAGCGCCTCCAGCGCGCGGAGCCCCAGCACGTCGCCGCGCCGGAAGGGCGGAAGCGGCTCGTCGCGGTCCTCCAGCGCCGCGTCCGGATCGTCCTGCCCCTCCACGTACGCGCGGAAGAAGCCGGCGAAGTCCACCCGCCGGCCGGAGGCGCGGAAGACGGTGTCGTCCGCCTCGATCAGCGCGGTGAGCTGCGTGATTCGCGCGTCGGCCATCTGGCTGGCGACGGTGCGCATCCAGATCAGCTCGTAGAGGCGAGCTTCCTGGCCGCTGAGCCGCAGCTCCTCGGCGGTGCGCATCTCGGTGCCCGCGGGGCGGATCGCCTCGTGGGCCTCCTGCGCACCCTTGCTCTTGGTGGTGAACTGCCGCGGCTGCGGCGAGAGGAACGGCTGCCCGTACAGCTGCTTCACCCGCGCGCGCGCCGCCCCGATCGCCTGCTCGGAGAGGTGCACCGAGTCGGTACGCATGTAGGTGATGTAGCCTTCCTCGTACAGCCGCTGCGCCACCCGCATGGTGTCGCGCGCGGAGAGGCGCAGCTTGCGGTTGGCCTCCTGCTGGAGCGTCGACGTCGTGAACGGCGGATACGGGCGGCGGACGGAGGGCTTCTCCTCCGTCTCGGCGACCTTCCACGTAGCCGGGCGCAGCCGCTCCACGAGGGCGCGCGCGGCGGCTTCATCCAGCAGCACCACCTCGCGCGCCTCCTTGAGGCGCCCGGTGGTCTCGTCGAAGTCGCGCCCGCTTGCCACCCGCTTCCCGCCCAAGCTCTGCAGCGTCGCGCCGAAAGGGACCGCCTCGGCGAGGAGGGTGGCCTTGAGGTCCCAGTACGCGCCGGAGCGGAAGGCGCGCCGCTCGCGCTCGCGCTGCACCAGCAGGCGCACCGCCACCGACTGCACGCGCCCGGCCGAGAGCCCGCTGGAGATCTTCTTCCAGAGCAGCGGCGAAAGGGTGTAGCCCACCAGCCGGTCGAGGATGCGCCGCGTTTCCTGGGCGCGCACCACCTCGGCGTCGATCTGGCGCGGCGTGGCGAGGGCGGCGCGGATGGCCTCGGGGGTGATCTCGTGGAAGACGATGCGCGACACGGGAACGCGCGGCTTGAGCACCTCCACCAGGTGCCAGCCGATGCTCTCCCCCTCGCGGTCTTCGTCGGTCGCCACCACCAGCTCGTCGGCGTCCTTGAGCATGGCGCGCAGCTCGCTGACCACCTTGCGCTTCCCCGCCGGCACCACGTAGAGCGGCTCGAAGTCGTGCTCCACGTCCACCCCCAGGCGTGCCCAATCCTTCCCCTTCACGTCGGCGGGGATGTCGCTGGCCGACTCGGGGAGATCTCGGACGTGCCCCATGGACGCGGCGACCTGGTACCCGGCGGGCAGGTACCCGCGGATCGTCTTCGCCTTGGTGGGCGACTCCACCACAACCAGCCGCCTGCGCTCCTTCGCCATTGTCTCCTGAATTGGATGAGATACGGAAGTGCTTGAGTGCTGAGTGCTGAACAGCGGTGCGTTAGTGCGTGAGTGCGTGAGTGCGTGGCACTTCACCGCACCACCTCCCCCTTTTGTCATCCTGAGCGACGCGCCGCTCCGCCCTCTCCCCGCCTCCAATCTTTGGCGCGGAGCGAAGGATCTACTGCGCGTGACGAGGGGCCGGCGCCATTCACGCGATCCACCCGCCTCGCCGGCTAGATTCTTCGGTCGCCGCAGGGAGTCCAGAGCCCAACGCGAACCCCGGCGCCGGCGGCTCCCTCAGAATGACAGAACGCGCGAGACCGCTTCAGCGGTCTTCCCGTAGTTCCAGCCGGGGGATTTATCCCCCGGTGTTCGGGGCCCGGGCCTCGCGTCCAATCCCCGGCGTTCATCCCCCGTTGTTTCGATACCCGGTCACCGACCCACCCCCAGCACCGCCCGCTCAACCGCGTCCGCGACCTGCTCGGGCGTGCGGCCTTCGGTGTCCACGGAGAGCTCGGCGCGGGAGTACGAGGGCTCGCGCTCGGCGAGGAGGCGGCGGGCGGCGGAGAGGGGGTCGGGGCCGGCCAGGAGCGGGCGCACACCCGGCGCCGCCGCACCGCGCCGCACCACCTCCTCCGCCGAGACGCGCAGCCACACGCGCACCGTGCCATCCACCGGCAGCTCACCGCGAAACGCGTTGCCCATCCACCCGCCGCCCGGAGCAAGCACCATCCGCGCCCAGACCGCCACCGAGTCGCTCAACTCCGCCTCGATGCGGCGGAAAGCCGGCTCGCCCTGGACCGCAAAGATCTCGCGGACGGGGCGCCCCTCGCGCTCCTCGATCAGCCGGTCCAGGTCCACGAAGGCCCACCCCAGCCGCCGCGCCAGCAGCTCCCCCACCGCGGACTTGCCGGCGCACATGAAGCCGACCAGCACCACCCGCTCGACCGGGGAATCAGCCATGGCCCGCCCGCGTGGCGATGCGGTCCACGTAGCCGTCGAAGTTGGCGCGCACCTCGGCCAGCGAGTCGCCCCCGAACTTCTCGCGCACGGCCCCGGCCAGCACCAGCGCCAGCATCGCCTCGGCCACGACGCCGGCGGCGGGCACCGCCACCACGTCGGACCGCTCGCGCACGGCCTCGGCGGGGGCGCCGGTGCGCAGGTCGATGGTGGGGAGCACGGGGCGCATCAGCGTGGAGATGGGCTTCATCGCGGCGCGCGCCACCAGCGGGGCGCCGGTCGTGATCCCTCCCTCCAGCCCGCCCGCGCCGTTAGAGGAGCGGCCGTAGCCGCCCCCGCGCCGCGCCGCCTCGTCGCGCACGATGGGGTCGTGAACGCGGGAGCCGGGGCGCATCGCCCCCTCGAAGCCCAGCCCGATCTCGACTCCCTTGATCGCCTGGATCGACATCAGCGCGCCGGCGATGCGGCCGTCCAGCCGCGCATCCCAAGACACGTGCGATCCCAGGCCGGCGGGGAGCCCGCGCGCCACCACCTCCACCACCCCGCCCAGCGTGTCGCCCTCGCGCTTGGCGGCGTCGATGGCGTCGATCATCCGCCCCTCCGCCTCCGCGTCCAGGCAGCGCACCGGCGAGGGATCGGAGGCGGCGTTGAGGTCGTCCGGGAGATCGGAGGGCACGGCGGCGACGACCCCGCCCAGCGCCACCACGTGGCTCCCCAGCGTGATCCCCAGCTCGGCCAGGAAGCGCTTCGCCATGGCGCCGCACGCCACGCGCGCCGCCGTCTCGCGGGCGCTGGCGCGCTCCAGGATGTCGCGCGCGTCCGTGCGGTCGTACTTGAGCGCGCCCACCAGGTCCGCGTGGCCGGGGCGCGGGAAGAAGACGCGGCGCATCGCCTCGTCGTCGCCCTCCACCGGCTCGGGCGACATCGCCTCGGTCCAGTTGGCCCAGTCGCGGTTGCGCACCAGGAGCGCGATGGGGGAGCCCAGCGTCTCGCCGTGCCGCACGCCGCTCAGGATCTCCGCGCGGTCGCTCTCGATGCGCATCCGCCCGCCCCGCCCGTATCCGCCCTGGCGCCGGCGCAGCTCGCGGTCCAGGTCGTCGGCGCGAAGGGGGAGGCCGGCCGGGAGCCCTTCGACCACGGCGGCCAGCGCGGGGCCGTGCGACTCTCCGGCGGTCGTGAAGCGGAAGGCGGACATGGCGTAAATTAAACACCGGGGGTCTGGCATGCGCCAGACCCCCGGTCCCGCCTCACCTCAACCCGCTACCATGCTTCAGCGGCGCAGGTCCGCCGGGGTCAGCCCGATGCGCAGGATCCCCGAGGGGGTCAGCGCGAACAGGCGCACCGTGTACAGCAGCGCCGCCTCCGGATCGCCCGGGAGCACCGGGATGGCGATCACCGTCCCCGTCACCCGGTCGCGCACGGGCAGGCGCCGGATCGTCTCGAAACTGTACGTGTCGATCACGTCGATGTACGGCCCGTTGGCGTCCACGCCCGAGGTGAAGCCCAGGCGCCGTCCGTCGTTGGCCGGGTACCCGGCGTTGAGCGGGTGCATGGCGCTGCCGCCCGTGGGCGATCCGCTCCTCGTGACTCCCGCCAGGCGCAGGCTGCTGTCGAAGAAGTACACCTGGTTCCCGCGCGCCACGCCCAGCGAGCCGTCCGAGTTCAGCCCCAGCCCGATGACCCGGTCCGCGGCGTTCTGGATCAGGTCGCTCGACTCGCGGCTGGAGCCCACCAGGTTGCCGCCCTGGAGCTGGAAGTAGAGGATGCGCCCGAATTCCCGCACCCCCTCGCCGAAGGCGATCGCGTTGCGCTGCGTGCTGGTCGCCACGAACGTCGTGTCGCTCAGCCCGATCGTCCCCGCGTCCACCCCGAGGTCAAGGCGGGTGTCCGTGGTGCCCGCGTTGCGCATGCTGGTGAGCGCGGCGCTCACCGCCGTCGCCAGGCCGTTGACGCACGACGGGTCGCTCTGATCCGGGCGCAGGCGGCGCGGGCACACCGTGATGGTGCTTCCCGGCGACAGCCCCGCGTCCAGCGCGTTCACCACGATCCCCTTGCCGATGGTGCGCGTGGCGTAGTTGGTGAAGATCTCCGTGCCGCGGTTGAACTCGTACGACGTGTCCTTGCGGCGGTCGTACACGCGGATCGTCCCTTCCACGCCGGCGGGGGTCGGGCGGGTGGAGTACAGGATCTGCCCGCTGGAGAGCTGCCCCAGGAACTGCGGACGGTCGCTGTAGCGCCCCACCACCACCCGGCTCACCGAGTCCGTCTTCACGTCGTACGACACGTCGTACAGCTCCACGTCCGCCGTGCGGATGCGCCTCACTTCCTGCGGCGTCCCCGTCGCGGGCAGCGCGACCACGGAGATGTTGGTGCCGCCGCTGTTGGCCACCAGCAGCGAGTCGCCCGTGGCGCCCACCGCCAGCCCCCACGGCCGCGAGCCCACGCTCACCGGCGCTCCGAAGGCCAGGCCGGTGATCGGCAGGACCTCCACCCGGTTCGCGTTCATGTTCGACGCGAACACCCGCCGCCCGTCCGACGCGATGTCGGCGATGGTGTCGCCCGGGGACGGGAAGGCCACCGTCGTGCCGCGCGTCACCAGGATCGTCAGCAGCCTGCCGGACACGCCGGCCGCCACGTGCGCCCCGCCCGCCAGCGCGCACGGCAGGCGCTGCGGCGTCCCCGGCGAGGTGGCCGCGCCGCAGTTGCCGGCCGCGTCCACCGCCCACGCCGTCACCTCCACGGAGAGCGTCACCGTGTCGGCGGGCGAGAGGCCGAGCTGGCCCAGTGGGATCCGCGCCGTGTCCTGCGCGCCGCGGCGGCGGTCGGTGAGGTAGCGGTCCACCGCCGCGCCCGTGGCCGGGTCGCGGTAGC
>DASVTZ010000005.1 GCA_036387335.1 Longimicrobium sp. | reverse complement strand
GGCCGGACGCGAATTTCGAGAACCCTGGCTTCGCGCAGCAGGACGACCACCCCGTCGTCTGCGTCAGCGCCGTCGATGCCGAGGCCTACGCGGCGTGGCTGACCCAGAAGGCGGGGGGACGTGCGACTTTTCGACTGCCTTCCGCGGCGGAGTGGGAATACGCGGCACGGGCGGGCACGGGGACGGCGTATTTCTGGGGAGAATCGCTGCTGCTCGCCTGCGCCTTCGCGAACGTGAACGATCTGATACGCCCGGCGGGGATTTTTGACTCGCGGAGGATTCCTATGGGCGGTGGGACGTGATTCGCTTGGCCTGTTGAGGGGGGTAGCGGTCATGGCGCTGGCGGTAGCGATCACGCGGACGGATCTGGACTCGGCGGGGCTGCGCCGGACGGCAAGGCGCGAGCGGGACGGGGCGGCCTCGCGGCGGATGCTGGCCTTGGCCCTCGTGCTGGAGGGGCACTCGCGGGCGGAGGCAGCGCGCGCGGCGGGGATGGATCGGCAGACGCTGCGGGACTGGGTGCATCGTTACAACGCGGAGGGCCTGTCGGGACTGCGCGACCGCCCCGGCGAGCGCGGCCCCAAGCGTCGCTTGACGGTCGCACAGGAGGCCGAGATCGCCGACCTTGTCCGGCGCGGCCCCGACCGCGCGGTGCATGGCGTCGTGCGCTGGCGGCGGGCGGACCTCGCGCGCGTCATCGCCGAGCGCTTCGGGGTGGTGCTCGCCGAGCGCAGTGTCGGTGACGTGCTGCGTCGGCTCGGCTTCCGGCGGCTCGTGACGCGGCCGCAGCACCCGGGCCGCAGCGCCGCGGCGCAGGCGTCTTTCAGCGCGACTTCCCCGCCCTCGTAGCCGCTGCCCTGCCCGAGACCGCACGCGGCAAGCCGATCGAGGTCTGGTGGCAAGACGAGGCCCGCATCGGCCAGCAGGGGACGCTGACGCGGATCTGGGCCGAACGCGGCTCGCGTCCCGCCGCCCCGAAGGATTGCCGCTACGCCTGGGCCTACCTGTTCGGCGCCGTCTGTCCCGCGCGCGGCGTCGGCGCGGGGCTCGTCCTGCCCTATGCCAACACCGGGGCGATGAACCTCCACCTCGTCGAGATCGGTCGCGAGGTCTCCCCCGGCGCGCATGCCGTTCTCGTCCTCGACGGCGCGGGCTGGCATCAGACAGGCGGCGAGTTGAACGTGCCCCCGAACGTCACCCTCCTCCGCCTGCCGCCCTACGCGCCCGAACTGAACCCCGTCGAGAACCTCTGGGCCTTCCTGCGCTCCAACAAGCTCAGCAACCGTGTCTTCGACACCTACGATGCCATCCTCGACGCCTGCTGCGAGGCCTGGAACTGGCTCATGCGCCAGCCCGACCGCATCACCTCCATCGCCACCAGATCATGGGCACGGGTCAACCAATGACGCCGGGCGTATCATACGCCCGGCTTGGATCACCGACTCTGGCGGGGTTCCACTCGGGCGCTGGGGATGATTCGCTCCTGCCGGTGATGGCGGGAGGCGGCGATGTCGAAGGCAGTGGCGGTGACGTGGCGCGATCTGGACGCGGCTGGGCTGCGTCGCGCGGCGGCTCGTGAACGGGACGCGGCGGCGTCGCGACGGATGCTGGCACTCGCTCTGGTGTTGGAAGGGGCGTCGCGGACGGAGGCGGCGCGCTCGGCAGGGATGGACCGGCAGACGCTGCGGGACTGGGTCATCCGCTACAAGGAGGAGGGCCTGCCGGGCCAGCTCCGGCCCCTGCGGGACCGTGTCGGAGAGGTTGGCCCCAAGCGTCGCCTCACGCAGGAGGCGGAGGTGGCCGAGTGGGTCCGGCAGGGGCCGGAGCTGGCCCGCGATGGCGTCGTGCGCTGGAGGAGGGCGGACCTGGCGCGCCGCATCGCCCAGCGGTTTGGCATCACCCTTGCCGAGCGGACAGTCGGGACGGTGCTGCGTCGGCTTGGCTTCCGGCGGCTCGTGACGCGGCCGCGGCATCCGGGCCACGACGCGGCGGCGCAGGCGTCTTTCAGCGCGACTTCCCCGCCCTCGTAGAGGCCGTCCTGCCGCCCGAGGCTTGCGGCAAGCCCGTCGAGCTTTGGTGGCAGGACGAGGCCCGTATCGGCCAGCAGGGCACGCTCACCCGCGTCTGGGCCGAGCGGGGATCGCGGCCCGCCGCCCCGAAGGATTGCCTCTATGCCTGGGCCTATCGCTTCGGCGCGGTCTGCCCCGCACGCGGCACTGGCGCAGGGCTCGTCCTGCCCTACCCCAACACCCGAGCCATGAACCTCCACCTCGCCGAGATCAGCCGCGAGGTCTCCGCCGGTGCACATGCCGTCCTCGTCCTCGACGGCGCGGGCTGGCACCAGACCGGCGGCGAGTTGCGGGGGCCGGGCAACATCAGCTTGCTCCACCTGCCCCCCTACGCGCCGGAGCTGAACCCGGTCGAGAACCTCTGGGCTTTGCTCCGCTCCAACAAACTCGCGAACCGCGTCTTCCACACCTACGATGTCATCCTCGATGCCTGCTGCGACGCCTGGAACTGGCTCATGCAGCAGCCAGACCGCATCACGTCCATCGCCCACCCCCACTGGGCACAGGTCAACAAATGAGGCCGGGCGTATCAGACGGGCACAATTTATGGTTGTGCATTCTCGTGCTGTCACTCGCTGCCCCGAGTGGAACGGGCACGCTCCGACCAGCTCGACCAAGCAGCGGTCGCCGCGCTGAAACCCGATCGGGTCCGCACGAGACCCGAAACATCGGAGAGCTCAGCATGGCAGCTTCCCACCTCGGTGTGCTCCAAAGCCGACCTGCCGCTCCCGGCCAGACTCTGCCGAGCGCGACAGCGTCGCTGCCTTTGTGGGCAACTTCTCGCGGACCGAGTGTCCGGGCTGCGGCCGTCGCTTCCATCCACGGCAGAGCGCGGGCACGTGCGCCTACAAACATCGCCCGCCCCGCCCTCTATGTGGGATCGAACGGAAAGCCGGGCGGCCGCAAGGCGCTGCGATGTCGCGCCACGACCTCGTCCACGAAGGCTACGGCGGCACGCACGCGCGGGCTGCGCTTCAGGTCCTCATGGTAGATGAGCCAGAGCGGCACGGGGGGCATGGCGCGCGGCGCCGGCACGCGGCGGAGGAGCGGGTCCGCCTCGCCCGCGAAGCAGGACAGCACGGCGCAGCCCAGGCCCGCGCGCGCCGCCTCCAGCAACGCGGCCATGGTGTTGGAGCGCAGGACCATGCGCTCGGGCGGCACGAGTTCCGCGAGATAGCGGTGCAGCGGCGAGTTGCTCGACACGTCGTCGTAGGCGAGGCAAGGCAGCGCATCGAAGGGACGCGGATCATCGGCCGCGGCGTATAGCGCGAAGGCGATCTCCCCCAGCCGGCGCGCGACGAGTCCCGGCGCCTCCGGCCGTGACAGACGCACCGCCAGGTCGGCCTCCCGCCGCGACAGGTCGAGGGTTCGGCTATCCCCGACCAGTTCCATCTGCAGCCCCGGATAGGCTCGCAGGATGGCGCCGATCGCCGGCGCGAAGAGCGTTGACGCGAGGTGCGGCGTCGTCGTCAGGCGGACCAGTCCCGTCAGCCCGCCCGCCCCGAGATCGAGGCGGCGGAGCAGCCCGTGCAGTTCGCCCTCCATCCGCTCCGCGGCGGAGAGGATTTCCTCGCCGAACGGCGTCGGGCTGAACCCATCGGGCCCACGTTCGAAGACTGGTGCGCCGAGGTCCCGCTCGAAAACCTCGACCCGCCGGGCGATGGTGGTGTGGTCCACGCCGAGCGTCCGCGCCGCCGCGGAGAGGGTACCGCCCCGGTGCAGCGCCAGGACCACGCGCAACCGGTCCCAGTCGCGCAGGGCCGCCTCGCCTGTGCGTTTTCGCGCATCCATCGCGCGATTTCACGCATGTTCCGGGCGTGAGTCCACAACCATTCTTCGGCGCCTGGCGAGAGAAGGAGGGCGGGATGCCCGGAGTTCCCATTTGGCTGCGGGGAGGCGCGATGCTCGCGACCGCGGCGCTGGCCTGGGGCGGCATGTTCGCCGTGGCGAAGCCGTTGATGGGGGAGGTGGACCCCTTCGCCTTGAACCTCGTGCGGTACGGTTCGGCCGCCCCGATCTTCCTGCTCGTCCTCTGGGCATCCGAAGGCCGCGGCGCGTTGGCGACCGATGGCCATGCCTTCCGGCTCTGGTGGCTCGGCACCCTCGGCTTCGCCGGCTTCGGCACCTTCGCCTTCCTCGGCCTTG
>DASVTZ010000004.1 GCA_036387335.1 Longimicrobium sp. | reverse complement strand
CTACGACGTGACGTGGGCCTGGTCCCACGCGCTCCACGAGCACCCGGATAGCGTGGACGGCATCATCTACCGGGCGCGGCACGACGATGACGACCTCGCCGTGGCTCTCTTCGAGCGAGCCCGTGATGCCATTGCGGTGCTCGACAGCACTCCGCTGCTCGACCTTTCACTGAGCGCGGAGCTCGGGAGCTGGTTCGACCGTTACGAGATCGGACTGGGGCCGTAAGATCCGTTCGACCGGACCCCACTAGCCTGACGCCGAACATCCTCCGCCTCATCCTGTACGGTACCCATGCGCAAGCTGATCTGGGCGATTCCGGTGCTCGCCGTGGCGGTGGGTTGCTCCGATGAAAAGGTGGCGAGGCTCGCCAGCGACAACGGGAAGCTGGCGCTGTCGTATGCCTGCACGGACTCGGTCCCGCGGCCGCTCGACCCCGGTGCCGGAACCCTCGTACGGGACATGGTGGTGCGGGAGACGTCGGAGCACATCATCGCGGCGCGGGGGAGCACCGCGGGCTCGGCGGAGTCGGCGGCCGTTCGGGCGGCGCATGCGCGCGGGGACATGCCGGCGCTGGCGCGCGCGGTCGCGCGCTACGTCTGCGTGCACGGCGCACCTCCCACCCGCCAGCCGCGTTTTCCCGAGATGGGGAGCACACCGCCGGACGTCGTTCTCACGCCGCTCGGTGCGGCGAAGACGTCCGCCCCCAGGCGCCTCTCCGACCTGAAGGGACGCGCGGTGGTGCTGGTCTTCTGGTCCACGTGGTGCAAGGCGTGCCGCGACGAGTACAGGGTGCTGCAGGAGCTCGCGGCACGCCCGCCGGCCGAGCGCGTGTCGACCTACGCGGTCCTCAGCCACGACTCCGAGGCGACTCTGCGCGCGTGGCAGGAGGAACACGGCTCGGGCGTCCCCTTCATCGCCGATCCGGACAACCGCATCGCGCGGCTCTATCGCGTGTACGGCATTCCCTACACGCTCGTCGTGCGGCCGGATGGGAGCGTGCAGGCCGCGGGACACGTGAGCGCCGGAAAGCTCAAGAGCGCCGTTGCCGAGGCGCTCCGCCACGCGCCTGTCGATCACCTGTCATACAGGTCCGCGCGAAGCCGGTAACGGAAGTCTCACGCAGAGGCGCAGAGACGCAGGAAAGAACCGCAACTGCATGGCTCACACAGAGACACAGAGGCACAGAGAGAACCGCAGAAGGGTTTTCTGTGGCCTTTCAGTTCCTTCTGTGGCCTCTGTGTGAGGCTTTTCGCTGTTGTTCTCTGTCTCCGACGAGGCGGCGGGATTGCCGAATGGCGGATTTCGTTATATTCCTAGTCGGCAATCCCTCGTCGCTCCCCTCGTACCGTCCGCCCCACAAGCCGCCTCAGTGCTCCGACGACTGATCTCCCTCTGGTCCTGGGCGAGCATGCTGATGGTGGGGCTGGTCTGGGTCCCCACCATGGCGCTGCTGTACGTGGTGACCGTGCCGCGCGACCCGGGGCGGTACGCGGTTGGCTGGTGGTTCCGGCGCGCGGCGGTGACGGTGGTGAAGCTCAACCCGCTCTGGCGCTTCCGCACCGAGGGCGTGCGCATCACCGATCCGCGGCGCCCGTACGTGGCCGTCGCGAACCACGAGAGCATCGCGGACATCTTTCTGATCAGCCTTCTCCCCTGGGAGATGAAGTGGCTGGCCAGGCGGACCGCGTTCAACATCCCGCTGATGGGGTGGATGATGCGCATGGCCGGCGACGTGGGCGTGGAGCGCGGAAGCACCCGCAGCCGCGGCCGCGCCCTGGAGCAGTGCCGCGACCGGCTGGAGAGGGGCGTCTCGATCCTCATCATGCCCGAAGGCACCCGCACGCTCGACGGCCGCCTGGGCCCGTTCCAGGACGGCGCGTTCCGCCTGGCGGTGGAGTTGAAGTGCCCGGTGCTCCCCATCGCGGTTGCGGGAGCCAACCATGCGCTCGCCAAGGGGAGCTGGGTGATGAACCCCGCCCGCGCCGTGGCCCGCGTTCTACCTCCGGTGGAGACGGACGGTCTCACGCTGGCGGACGTCCCCGCGCTCCGCGACCGCGTGCGCGCCATGATCGACTCCGCGCGCGACGAGCTGCTCCACGAATTGGGACCGCAGAACGGCCGTGTTACGCTTCCGGCGCCTCGCGGGGTTGCGGAGGCGGAAACGCATGGATAGCGTTGTGGAATGCGGTTGTCTCCCGCGCGCGATAAAAGTGCTAACGCTGTACAGACCCGCTGCATCGCGACCCGGCGCTTGCCGGCCCATCACGACCCGCTTCAGAACCGATCTCGTCCCGCGCCCAAGCAGGGCCGGGCCGCCGACTATCCCGACGACGTCCCGCGAGCCATCCCCGTCCCCGCCAGCATGCGGGGCAGGAGCCGCTCAGCGGGCCCGCCGACCCAGACGCGGGTGGCGGTATCCACCTGGAGGAGCCCCATGGAGAGTGTGAGCACCGCCGCGGTACAGCCGGACCGCTGGCTCGATGAAGTCGAGGCTCCCCCGCCCCCGCGCGCCACGGAGCACGACCTCAACAGCTTCTACTACTCGAGCAGCGACGACGTGCTGGCGGTGCTCACGCCGTACAACGAGTGGTACGACGAGGTGCGCCCCACGGGGTACTTCCTCCTGGGCCAGCCGATGGCCGCCGCGCCGAAGCCGCAGGTGGAGGTGCAGGAGCCGATCGGCAAGCGCCGGCTGCAGCTTCTGAACCTGTCGTCGTACAACTACCTGGGGCTTTCGTACCGCCAGGAGGTGATCGACGCCGCCAAGAGCGCGCTCGACCGCTACGGCCTCGGCGCCGCGGGGTCGCCCATCCTGAGCGGCACCATGGAGGTGCACGAGGAGCTGCAGAACGAGATCGCGCGCTTCAAGGGCACCGAGGCGGCCATAATCTACCCGTCCGGCTACTCCACCAACGTCGGGCTCATCTCGGGGCTGATGCGCGCGGGCGACGTGGTCATCATGGACCAGAACGCCCACGCGAGCTGCGTAGACGGCGCCATCCTGAGCAAGGCGGACACGCGCTTCTTCCGGCACAACCAGCCGGAGAACTTGGAGAAGCAGCTCAAAAAGGTGGCCGGCAAGAAGGTGCTCGTCGTGGTGGAGGGCGTCTACTCCATGGACGGCGACGTCTGCCCCCTCCCCGAGATCGTGGAGGTGACGAAGCGATACGGCGCCCGCATCATGATCGACGAGGCGCACTCGTCCTTCATCTACGGCCCCAACGGCGGCGGGGTGGCGGAGCAGTTCGGGCTCAAGGACGAGATCGACATCCACCTGGGAACGTTCAGCAAGGCGCTGGGCGGGATGGGCGGCTACGTGGCCTGCTCGCTCCAGATGAAGCGCTACCTGGACGCCTTCTCCCGCTCGCGCTTCTTCTCGTGCGCGCTGTCGCCGGTGATCGCGGCGGGGGTGCTGGAGGCGCTCCGCATCGTGCAGCGCGAGCCGGAGCTGCGGGACCGGCTCTGGGCCAACGTCGCGCACATGCGCGGGCTGCTCGCCGAACACGGCGTGGACGTGGGCGAGTCCACCTCGCAGATCATCCCGGTCATGGTGCGCGACGACCGCCGCGTGATGGGGATCGGGCGGCGCATGCAGGAGTCCGGGCTGTACGTGCAGCCCGTGAAGTACCCCGCCGTCACCAAGAACCGCTCGCGCTTCCGCATCTCCGTATCCGCCGCCCACAACTTCGCGCAGCTCGAGCGCGCGAGCGAGATCCTGGTCTCCGTGCTTCGCCAGGAAGGAATCCTCAAATGAGCCAGGACGGCACCACGGTCTACGTCTTCCGCAACGCGGTGGGCGGTTTCTTCGAGTTCCCGGTGGAGCAGGCCCGCGCCATCCTCCCGCGCCACCTGCAGCCGGCGGAGCTGCACCACGGCTCCGGCATCCTGTCGGTGATGGCGTTCGACTTCAGCGAGAGCATGGTGGGCGCGTACCAGGAGGTCATCCTGGGCATCCTCGTCTCGCCGCGCGTGGAGCCGGGGATGGCGATGCCGCACTCCGCCTTCTACCCCTTCCTGCTGGGCACCACCACGCGCGAGGCCCGTGAGCACGCCATCGAGCGCTGGCACCTGCCGCACTACATGCGCGACGTGCAGATGTCGATGGAGCCGGACGCGAGCAACGGCCGCATGATGGTCCGCGTGTCGGACGAGGGACGGCCGATCGTGGAGATGGCGATCACCTCGCACGGATGGCGCGACGCGGCGCAGCTTCACCAGTCGTTCATGTTCGACGAGGCGGGTGGTTTCCTGGCCGAAATCACCATGCAGGGCGCGCTGAGCGAGAGCGAGGAGGAGGGCGGCTACCTGAAGCTCTACCCCCACCCGATGACGGAGCCGCTCGACGAGCTGGAGGAGGTGAGCGAGCTGCCGATCCGCGAGATGTGGATGCGCGGCGGGGTGCAGACCTTTCAGCCGCTGCGCGAGCTCGCCATGACGGTGCAGCCGTGACCCACCGGGTATGCGTCATCGCGAACCCCGCCGCCGGAAGGGGGCGGGGTTCGCGCTTGCTCCCCCGCGTGAAGGCCGCCTTCGCCGCGCACGGAGTCACCGACGTTCGGGTCAGCACGGGGCCGGGGCAGGAGGGCGAGCTGGCCCGGCGCGCCATCGAGGACGGCTTCGACACGCTGGTGGCCGTGGGCGGCGACGGCACCTGGAGCAACGTGGCGAACCAGATCCTGGGCGCGCGCGCCGACGTGCGCCTGGCGCTGCTCGCGGGCGGCACGGGGTGCGACTTCGCCAAGACGACCGGCTCCCCCGCGGGCGACCCGGAGGCCACCGCGCGCCTGGCCGTCGAGGGCCCGGACACGCGGGTGGACGTGGGCCGCATCGAGGACCGCCACTTCCTGAACGTCTCCGGCTTCGGGTTCGACATCGCCGTGCTCGAGGACGTGGGTCGCATCCCCCTGCTGCGCGGCAACGCGCTGTACATGTTCTCCGCCGTCCGCCAGCTGTTCGGCTACCGCGGCGTCGACATCGGGCTGACTACGGCCGCGGGCACCTCGCGCGGGCGGCACCTGATGCTGATCGTGGCCAACGCGCGCAACTTTGGCGGCGCCTTCGCCATCGCGCCGGGCGCGTCGCTCACCGACGGCATGTTGGACGCGGTCAGCATCCTCGACGCCTCGGCCGCGCGCCGCATCTCCATCTTCGGCGCCGCGATCAAGGGAACGCACGTCACCGCGCCCGAGGTCAAGGTGGAGCAGGCGCGCGCCTTCACCCTCGACTTCGACTCGCCCCCCGCCTACGAGACGGACGGCGAGTACAACCGCGCGAGCAGCGCGCGGCTGGAGATCACATCGCTCCCCGCGGCGCTGCGGGTGGTGACGCCGGGGGTGCCGGCGTGAAGGCGGTCACCTTCGCGGCGCCCATCCCACGCTACCTGGTCACCGCCGGCGCCGGGCGGCTGAACTCCGGCCTGTACGTGGGGCCGCACTCCTGCACCCGCCTCTCCGACGCTCCCTCCCCCGCCCTCCCCGGCCCCGACTGGGTGCGCATCCAGACGCGGATGGGCGGCATCTGCGGAAGCGACCTCGGCATTGTGACGCTGAGCGCATCACCCTCCACCTCGCCCTTTTCGTCGTTCCCGTTCACCCCCGGTCACGAAAACGTCGGCACGGTGGCGGAGCTGGGCGCGGCGGTGAAGGGGTGGGGCGTCGGGCAGCGCGTGGTAGTGAATCCCCTGCTCTCCTGCGTCCCGCGCGGCGTCGAGCCCCTCTGCGCCGGCTGCGCGGACGGTCACCCTTCGCGTTGCGAGCACTTCACCGACGGCCACCTCGCGCCCGGGATGCTCATCGGCACCACGAAGGGCCTGGGCGGCGGCTGGGGCGAGGAGTTCGTGGCGCACCAGAGCCAGCTCGTCGCGGTGCCGGACTCGCTGGCCGACGAGGAGGCGGTGCTGATCGAGCCGCTCGCCTGCTCCGTCCAGGCCGTGCGCGCGAACCTGCCGCCCGCCGGTGCGCGCGTGCTGGTGATCGGCTCGGGCGCCATCGGCCTCGTGACCGTCGCCGCCCTCCAGGCGCTCGCCCCCACCGCGGACGTGACGATCGTGGCGCGGTACCCCTTCCAGGCCGAGCAGGCCGAGCGCCTGGGCGCCGCCCGCACCGTCAGCGGCCGCGGCGACTACTTCGAGGCGCTGGCCGAGATCTCGGGCGCACGCCTCCTCAAGCCGATTATCGGCAAGCGCATCGCGGTGGGCGGGTTCGACCAGGTGTACGTGTGCGTGGGCGGCGTGCGCGGCATGGAGGACGCGCTCCGCTTCACCCGCTCCGGCGGCACCATCGTGCTCCTGGGCAACAGCACGCAGCTCAACGGGATCGACTGGAGCCCGGTCTGGCTCAAGGAGCTGACCATCCGCGGCAGCCTCTGCTACAGCGGCCACTCCCACGGCGGCGCCGGCGCCCACGCCTTCACCGAAGCCGCCGCCCTCGTCGCCGACGGCCGCGCCCGCCTCGCCCCCCTCCTTACCCACACCTTCCGCCTCGACCAGCTCCGCGACGCCCTCCTCACCGCGATGGACAAGAAGGGGAGCGGGAGCATCAAGGTGGCGTTCCGGTACTGATTGGCCGGGCGCGGAGATACCCGCCTAGAGCGGAGCCCATCCTGTGTTTCAAGTCGGTCAGGTGACACAATAAGGGTTCTTCTACCGCGCCTGACGGAAGTCATTGAGGGCCTGCTCGAAGCTGTCCCTCGCCAGCGGGAGAAGATACAACCTTATGCGGACAGCGGCGGCGAATGCGGAGAGCGTCCCCGGCTGCGGGTGGCCGTCCCACAGGTACTCCATGCAGAGGGTCGCCACCGCGTAAAGTCGATGAGAGGCGGTCGACTTGGCAACAGCCCTGATGAGCTCCGCAGCCACATCGATCGCGTCTTGAGCGAGCGAGTAGACGCCTGACAGCCGGGCGAATACCCTCATTACACTCGGATCGACCAAAAACCCCGCCTCGAACAGCACCGCCTCAAATAAGCTTGAAGAGACCGGTACGTGCACATGCTGGAGTTCCACGAGCCGCGTGAGGTGCCGGTGGTACTCGGCGGATTCCAGCATACGCCGCGCATGCAACGACGTAAGAAGCGCCGAACTCGAGAATCCCCGTACTTGCTTGCCACAATCTCCGGGAGACACGAGGCGCAACCCCAGGTCGTCCGCGTGCACCGGTATGTTCAGCGCGACCCCCAGAACGTAGGAGTCGTATGAGCTGGTGCCGATGGCCTCACGCCACCACCGATCCGCAGTCGTGAGCGAATTGGAAGGCAGCGGTTCGACGGAGCACGTGTCACGAACCCAGCGAAGGACCTCCTCCCGCTCCGCCTTAGCGGTGCGAAGCTCTTCATGAGTAAACTCGTGGAGGACGAGCCGGCCTCCGGTCGAGCTCAGTGTCTGTCGGCTCTCACCCAGCGGTTTCTCAAGCTCCCTGAGCTCGTCGGCGAGATCGTCGACGAGGGACCGAGGTACGATCAGGCGCACAAACCACTCAGGTAGTTGATGTCGAAACCCGAGCTCACCCGCAGTGAGGAGCGCTGACCGTGTCAGAACGATAGTTGGCTGGGACGCCTCCCGCACAGCCAACTCGAAGTGCAGCGCATCCCCGAACTCCGCATACAGATGCTTGCCATCGGTACCGGCAAGGTAAGCATAAACATCAGGAATTCTGCGTCCCAGTATTGCGGCGAGAGATCCCAGCGGGACCCTCAGCTCCTCGTATACGCGCACCGCTTCGTCGGCACCTGCTGCGCGCTGAAACACCGACTGAATGACGGGCGCGAACCGCTGGAGAGAGGGCTCCTCACCGATGTGGACCTGCTGCATGATCCGGCTGTCGGGGTGCTCCTGACCGAACCGGCTCAGAATCTGATGAAACATGTGCAGCAGCACTGGCTTCAACTCGGCTACCTCGTATACCGCCTCCGTCGGCGCCCCAGGCCGCCGCACAACGCGTTCTCCTTTTGTCAACCCGATGAGTGACTGAACGACCGGGTCCGTGGGTAGGTACTCTCCGCGTGACGGATCTACTGGTTCATCGGCGAAAATCGTGTACTCCTGTCGCTCCCCGCTCTGTCCCACAAGAACCACGTGCACCCCGGCCGCAACCTTGGTGGGGGGAGTGCTCAGAACCGAATCCCTACGACTCAGGAACATATGGGCGAACGCACCCTTGAGCCTCTCATCGGAACGGTCCCGCCGGACAGCGTGAAGCGCCATCTCCAAGCCGGCGCCGACGCGGCCTACTTCAAACAGTAGTTGCGCGAAGCCCATCTCCTCGGTTGGAGTGAGTACCGAGAGGTGCGTAAAGCCATCGAGAACGGCCGCAGCCGTTTCCCGATCGCCCAGACGCAGGTGCGCGTGTGCAAGGTTGAGGTGCGCATCTGCGCGCCCCGGCTCCACTTTGATCCACTCTGAAAGGGTGCGGAGCTCGCCCGGTACGTCCCCCCGGACGTGTGCGAGCCAACTCTGGACCTCGAGCACCCACGCAGAGCGGATCCCGTCGCGGTTTGCGCGGTCTACGACTTCTGCAACCCGTTCGTAATCGCCAGCCTCGTGCAGCCACTTCACGTAACGCCGGCGCGTGTCCTCGTCGGCACTAGCTGCGTCCGCCGCGGTCAGCTGCGCCAGCGCAGCCTCCAGATCGCCCTGGCGACGGAGGAACGATGCCCACTCCATCCGCGCTCCGACCTGATCGTTCGTAGAAGCGGTCTCGACAGCGCGGCGATACAGGACATTCGCCCCGTGCGCGTCCCCCGACCGGTCCGCAATCCTGGCGCGGAGGATGGTTTGGAACCAGTAGTCCGCTTCGGTGACGGTGGCGAGCAGATCCACCGCGGCGTCGATCAGCTCCGCCTCCAGCGCAATCTCCGCGAGCATGGTCCTGATCTGTGCCTCGTTCGGTGCGCCGAAAGCCCTGCGGAGTGCCTCTATCAGCGCAGACCGCACCTGCTCGGCGGACTGACCGGTAGCCCGAAGTATGGAAGGGCGGAGCGCCCCAAGCATCGGATCATTTCCGAGTTCAGGATGGTCCGCGAGGAGTTCAGCAGCTTCACCGGGCCTATCGCGCTCCAGGTAAGCCGCTGACAGGGTGAACACCGCCGCGGTGGAGCTGGGATCGTTCCGAACCGCCGCACGAAGATCCTGCAGCTCGCCGTCTGCATCCCCGAGTCGGCCCCGGACGGCGGCCCGAAGCAGGAGTGCCTGGCTGACATATCGTGGCTTCTCGTCGTCCTCTGGAACTGTAACCAGGAGTTCATCCACCACTCGCCGCGCCGCGTTCAGATCACAAGCGGCATGCACCGGGTCCGACGATCGGCTCCGGGCGATGTACGCATGCGCGAGGAGCAGCATTCGGGAGTAACCGGACGCCCCAGCCGCACCGGCGGCATCTTCGAGCAACTGGATCGCGGAAGTCCATTCTTCTTTTACAAGCGCGGCGTTGGCTCGCGAGACGAGCACCTCCGGGGCTCTCGCGATCGCCTCGGGGACATCCACCTCCTGCCCGGCGGCAGTCGCTGCGTCGCAGAGGATCGCCCATGCGGACGCGGACGCTTGATCCAAGGCGACCGCACGCTGCGCAAAGCCGATAGCCTCGTCATTGTGGCCAAGCGATGAATGCACTGCGGCCATGATGGCGAGGGTCGAAAACTCCCGGGGGTTGTATGTCAGAGCCTTCTGCAGTCGCTCCCGAGCCTCTGCAGTGCGGCCGACTCGGTACAGTACGATACCGGAGTACCGGTGCAAACGCTCCAACTCCACATCGACAGCCGGCGGGGCGGAGTCGCGCTCCATCGCGTCAAGCGCCGCCAGCGCCGACGCCAGTTTCCCGCTGTTGATCAGCTCTCTGACTAGGTCGAGCTTCGCAGACCAACGGGTTTGCTCCGCCTCGGGGGCAGGCGGTATGGCAACATGCGCGGGCTGATTGGCCGCGATCTGCCGCACGAGGGCGAGTGTTTCGATGGCGCGTTGGTGGCTCTCGTGAGCTTCGGGTGCACTGTAACTGACGTGGACAGTTACGTAGTCTCCCGTAACGATGGTGCTCCTGTCCGCGTTTCCGCCGATCGCGACAGCGCGAGCGCCTGCTGCTACCGCAGAACTCGTGTCCATGCCGGACTGCGTTGGCGTCTCAACTCCTTGGGAGTGTGCGTCGGAGTCGGAATTCGCTCCAGCGAGCAGGCTCCTCAATCCGCGACTCAGCCAGCTCCAGAAGCGCATTCGGGTCAGTCTCCGCGTGTGCGGCCCCGACCGACCGAGTTGCTATTCGGCGAGTTGACGCGGGCCTGGTCGCCTGTAATGATGAGGCTTTCCCGCACGTCCCCGCCGATGGCGACACTCCGGTCGCCGTGCGCGGAGACGGATTCGGTGCGGACGGACTCAAGCCACCCCGCCACCTCTTCCGCGAGATCCGGTTCCTGCTGGAGAAGCTTGCGAAGCTGAAGCCGGAGCGCCGCGAGAGCATCCGGGTCTTCGGGCGCTGCGATGACGTCCTGTGTTGCCGGGCCGATAGGCGGCTTCCCGTCACTAGGTGCGGAAATCCGTTCCCAAAGCCGGCGGAGCCTCTCCCAAGCTGTCTCGCTCAGCGCGCGGGCAGCGGTTCCGGCAGCGTCCTTGGCTACACTCGTAGCCTGCTCCGCCAGTTGCGTCCGGAACCCCGTTAACGCAGGAAGGTACGGGCCGATCAGGTTAATGAACTCCGCAGCGGTCGTGGAAATGTCGAGCATGAGTGAACTAGGGCGGAGGGTATTGGCGTCGCCGGGAGTCGGCACTATCCATTCACGTTGGCTCCCATGCCGGTTTCGCACCAGAATTTTGTGTTAGTGGGTGGATTCCGATTGCGCCGGACCAGCACAAATGCTCGACGGACTGCCGGATGGACTGGCGGAAGGCGGGCAAGAAGCGCATTGCCGATAGAGACCACCCGAACACAACATGGGCGGATGCCCTTGCACTGTCAGGGCTTCCGCCGATTTACACGCGCCCAGGCGTGCGCCACGGTGCGCGGCACGAACACCGACTCGCCGCAGTGCCGGCGCAACCCCCCGGGTCACCCACATCGCACGCGATCTCGCCGCCCAAGGCGGCGTTCCGGTACTGATCGGCTGGTGGGGCCGGGACCACCCGTAGAACGTTGACGCGGTAACCCTCAAGCGAAGGGTTGCCGCCCGCTGTACGCCTGGGGCCACCCCTCCTTTCGCTCACATTGAGACGAAAGCGTGGGCTGGCGCTGCGAACCGGACAGAACGTACACTGCCGAAGCACGCGAGTGTTGGCGAAAGCGAATCGGTGTGAGCCAATCGTCCAGGCGAATGCAAGCAGCGAGCACTTCTTTGGCACCCGGCGGAGCGCGCAATATACTCGCCCGGTACAACGGGCCAAATAGATGGACCCCCATTCCTCCTGCGCCTCTTCTTATGCCGCGCCCCAAGCGACCGCAGCCGAAGAACGGCCTGACCTTTCCCCCGCCTCCAAGCTGGCCGCGCGACGAAACCGCCCTCCTGGTGGAGACGGACGCACCGTTGGCACTCCTGCTGTGGCAGCGCGCGCGAGACGTGCGCCTGTGGGCGATCGCGGGAGAAGGAAGCCGCGCCGGGCTCTTCGCACGTCAGGAGCCGGAAGGTCTTGAATGCCGCTCGGAAGCCCTGGCGATCCCGATGCGGGCATTGGCGGCGTTGGTGCAATACCCTGAACACGTGAGCGGCCCCGGCACTTCGGCCGCGTGCCTCGCGATCAGCGAGTGGGCCGAAGGTGAGCTGATGCCGGAAACGGCGCTGCACTTCGCGGAGGCCGCCGCGCTGGCCGACCCCACCAGCGCCCGCGCCGCCGCGCTGGCCGGGACCGCGTGCACCGCACAGGCTGCTGACCAGCGGGCCGAGCTGTGGCTGACGAGGGCCGTCCGGACCGCGAGACGCACGCAGGATTGGGAGTGGCACGCGCGAGCCTATCTGCGGCTCGGCTTACTCTTCTACGAGCTTGGCGACGTGGTGCGCGCACGGCGGGCGCACAACCGCGCACGGTGGTCGGCGTTCCGCTCCGGGCACTACACCTTCGCCGCGACGGCGCATCACAACCTCCTGCTGGTCGAGTGTTCGGCCGGTACCTTTGCCGCGGGCGACCGCCACGCCCGGCTCGCCCTGGACCTGTACTCGGCTCGCCACCCCCGCCTGCCGCACCTGACGCACGACGTTGGGTGCTTGATGGCGCTCCACGGTGCTCACGCGGATGCGCTGGCCCTGCTGGACGCGGCGCTGCCATTCTTCACGCGGCCGTGGGAGCGCGTGGCGATGATGGGGACGGTGGCACTCGCGGCGGCCGGCGCGGGTCAGCGGCAGCGGCACGCGGAGGCCGTCGCGGACCTGTTGCTGCTTGGCTCCTTCGCCGAGACGCATGCGGCCGGATCTCTGTCGCTCGCCGCGGAAGGCGCGGCCCTGCTTGGCGACACAGAGCGCGCGCACGGTCTGGCCGCTCGCGCGCTGGAGGTGGCGGAGCGCCGCCGGGAGCGGGAACCGCTGCGGCGGGCTAAGCGGGTATTAGACGGAGGTGGGAATCAGCGAGAGGCACCGCCCCCCGCTGATCGTGTCGCCTCACTCCGGTCCCTCTTCCTGGCTCGCCTGCGCGCCCTGCGGGCCAGCTCTGAAGCGGATACGCGCATCGACGTGCGTCAGTTCACCATGTCCGGCCGTACGTAGGACTCAGCCCCCGCCGCCCATTCCGAGCCCGCCGCGCTCGACTGCCGGAGTGGTATCGGACGTGACCTCCGTCGTTCCGGCCGTGCTCGCATCGTTCGTCGTGTCCGGCGGCGTCACGATCCCGCCGCCACCCATCCCGATGCCGTCAAACACCGGCCGCGACGGAGCCGCGCCGCTGATGGAGTCCGCATCCGCGCACGCGCCCAGCGCGGAGCACGTCAGCAGCAGGGCCAGAGCAATCCGGGGAGCTTTCATCTTTCGCCATCCTGTTGTGTAGTGGGGGGAACCGCGAAGGGTCCCCAATTATGATGTGGGGCGTACCGTTTGCGCCAGTTACGTAGGCCTGCCTCTCCAGCGACCGATCCACTCACTGTAAACCAGCGCCCAGACCGCACGTGCGTGCTGCGGGCGACGGCGTGCGCGTTCAGCCAGTCCACTCGTCTGGATGGAGGGTGCCCCACCCACGTAGCGTCTGCAAAGGCGAAGTCGCCCATGTCAGGCCACCTGGGGGGAGAATACGATGGACGAATCGCAGCCAACCCGCTTGCGTTGGACGCGCGAGGAACTGGACGCTCTCCGCTTCCTGCGCCTGCTGGCGATCCGCCGCGCGGGCTATGAAGTGCAGGGGGTGCGCGGCTGGGCTCACATCGCCGACCTGCGGGACCACTTGGCCGGCTATTTTCCAGAAGTTCTCCCCCGGCTCCATAAGCGGGGCTTCGTGACCCGCGCCGACGTGCGCGCGCCCGGGCAGAAGCGGCCGATGTGGGTGTATCGGATCAGCGAGCGCGGCCTGGCGGTGATGAACGAGGCCGAGCCGAAGGAGCACAAGCCTGTCCCCCGGCCGCGCACGGAGGATACGGGCGGGGCGGTGTACGCGCCCGACCGCCAGCGCGGCGCGCTCCGGCTGCTGCGCGAAGCGTACGACGACGCGGCCGTGCCGGAGCGGTTCGGCGGACGCGGCTGGGTGAGCGGGCGCGAGCTTGGCGCCCGCGTGGACGTGCACAACTTCACGCAACGCGACGAGCGCCAACCGCACATCGCGATCGACGGCACGGACCTTCACTGGCTCATCCGATGGGGTTTTGCGGAGCGCCGGAACGATCCGGACCGGGCGGGGGTGGTCTACTGGCGCGCCACCGAGGCGGGCAGGACGGTGCGCCTGCTGGACTGGAGGCCGGTGCCGGCGTGGGAATGACGCCGCGCCCTGATCGCGATGGACAACAAGGGGAACGGGAGCATCAAGGTGGCGTTCCGGTATTGATCGAGCGAACGTCTCTCACTCTTTTCAGACGTGAGGCGGACGAGGCGCGCCGCACCGCCCCGCTGACACCACTCACCCCCGGCAGCCCCGCCACGCGCATGAAGATCTCCATCCACTCCCTCGACTCTGCACCCGAGGAGCTGTACGAGCAGCTTCCGCTAGAAGCGGTTCTCCTTCGTGAGATTCCAGGCTCGGACCGTCCAGACTACTGGATTGCGGAGCTGCAAACGCCAATCATCTGGAATCGCGACGGTGCGCCGCACTCTGTTTCGCACCTGATCGTGGTGGCGCGCCTGGTAGGAACGAGCATCGTCGCCGGAATGAGAAACCTGGCAATCGGTATTGCGTTCGTGACGGATCAATCGCTCCTGCGAGACTCGCGGCTCGACTTCGCCAAGTGCCACTACTCCGCAGTTGGGATTGCCGACGAGGTTGGTTGATGCGGGAAGGCGACCGAAGCCGATCGGCGGGCGTTCAGTCGGGATAGCCGAGCCCGGGCCCAAGAAGGCGCATGCCGTGCGCGTCGAACAGCTGCTTCATCTCGTCGATCGAGAGCGCCTCGTGGACCGGCGGGTCCGTGAACCGGCCGAGCTCGCGAAAGAACTGCTCCAGGCGGCCGGCGGGCTGGTACACTTCGAGGACCGTGGCCGGCTCCTCGCCCCGCGATGCCCACGCATGCGCCACGGTGCGCGGCACGAATACCGACTCACCGCGGAGCAGGCGCAACCGCCGGTCGCCCACGTCGCAGGCGATCTCGCCGTCGACGACGTAGAGCCACTCGTCCTGCTCGTGGTGGGAGTGCCGCGGCCAGCCGTTGCGCCCACGGAACTCGAAGACGGACATCGCGCCGCCGGTATCCGCCGCCGCCACCTTGCAGTCGTTCGGCTCCCCGGCGAGCCGCACGCGCTCGCCAAAACGGTCGTCCCCCGCGCCGACGGTGAACCCCGCGAAGATCTGCTCGTCGTTCATCGGTTTCCTCCCTTCCAGGTGGTCGATGGTGTGGTCGATCGTCTCCAGCAGCCGCCGCGACCGCGCGAGCCTTTCCTCCAGTGCCACGCGGTGCGCCCGCAGCGCGTCGACCCGCTGGAAGTCGGCCCGGCCGAGGAGCTCCCGGATCTGCCGCAGCTCGAACCCGAGCTCCCGGTAGAAGAGGATCTGCTGGAGGGTCAGGAGCTGCGGCTCCTCGTAGAAGCGGTAACCGTTCGCGCCGGTGTAGGCGGGCTTCAGCAGGCCCTCCTCGTCGTAAAAGTGCAGCGTGCGCACGCTGACGCCCGACAGCCGCGCTACCTGCTTGACCGTGTAGGCCATCGCTCTCCTCCCCCTCTCCGGTGGACCCTTCCCCCACGGGTGCGTCGCAAGCTAAGGGATCACGCAACGTGAGGGTCAATGGGCACGCACATGCCCCGCCTTTCCGCAAATGACAGGAAGGGGAGCGGGAGCATCAAGGTGGCGTTCCGGTACTGACCACCAACGCACACGAGTCGGGGGCGACCGCCATGCGACCGCCCCCGGATTCGTTTGATGCACGCCATCCCGGGCGACGCTCCGCCGGACCTACATCGCGTGCGCCGTCCCATGCGCCCCATCGCCGCGCAGCGTTCCGGCGAGCTCCGGGCGCAGGGCGACCGCGAGCGCCAGGAGGAGGAGCCCGGCGCCCACCGCGCGGGCCGTCCACCCGTCAAGAGGCAGCACCTTTTCGGCGAGGACGACCAGGGTGATGACCGCCACCCACGGGAGACCCATCGCCCCGGCGGCCACCAGGATCGCCATCAGCCCCCAGCAGCAGCCGATGCAGTACGCCCCGTGGCGCACCGCGAGTCCCAGGGTCGCCGCGTAGCCGCTTCGCCAGCGCCGCATGAGGAAGTCCAGCGGCGATTCGCAGTGGCGGAGGCAGGCGCGCTTGGCGGCCGTGAACTGGTAGGCCCCGGCGGCGGTGAGCACGGCCGCTACCGCGTACGGCCATGCGACGTGGAACGAGGGCCAGCGGCCGACTAGCCATCCCACCACCACGTAGCCTCCGTACACCGGCACGCCAGCCGCCAGCCAGAGGAGGAGGTACACTACCGCGAAAAGGGGCGCCGGCAGCACGCGGTCGCCGTCGCCGGAGAGCCGGCGGCTGACGGTGCGGTACAGCAGGATCATGGGGGCGGCACCGGGGAGCATCATCGCCGCCATCATCACTCCCCACTGCCCGGTGAACGACGCCGCATCCCCGAGCGACGGCGCGCCGCCGGGCGCGGACATATCCATGGCGGACATCTGGCGGAGCATGACCACCCACGCCAGAAGCGCGGCGCCCAGGACGAGGGACGCCGCGCCGGGCCACGCGACGGCCGGCTTCGCGAGGCCGCCGGCCCTCACGGACCCTGGTACTCGAACGGCGCGGCGGCCGCGTAGCGCCCGGAGTGGTCGAAGCTCACCGGCCCCGAGATGCGGAACGTCGACGATGCGCCGAGATCCGCCTCGCGGAAGACGAATCCCTCCGGGAGGATGGCGCGCGCGTGCGTCTCGGCGCCGGTGACCTTGTTGCGCACCGGCTCCATCTCCAGCGTGATGAGATCGCCGGCGTGCACGCTGCTCGAAAACCCTTCGACGATGACCTCGAACGGCGCGAACCGCGGGGGATGAACCGTGTCGATGGTGGTGCCGATGATCTTCCACGGGCCGCCCGCTCGTCCGGAAACGAGGGTGAGGAGCGCCTCGCGCTGCGCGTCGTCGGCCCGCTCGTCGATCACCACGAGCGCCTCGCCCCGACCCTCGTGGATGGCGCCAGGCCAGTTGACCGCCACCCCAAAGGAGAGGCCGGAGAGCTCTACCTCGCCGAAGCTGCCCTGCTCTACGTGCCAGTTCCAGTTGCCCTCGCACTTCCCGGTGGTTGGAAGGCCGTTGAAGTTGCACGGGCAGCCGTAATCGCAGTTGCACGCGAGGATCACGTGGCCGCCGATCCGCCAGGCGGGGATCGCGTCGGCCGTGCCGCTGGGTGAGGGGGGCGTGGACATGGGGGTATGCTTGATCGGAGGGGGACGCGTGGGTGCCCGGCGGCCGGATCTCTCGCCGCCCGGCGTGCGGGGCTGACGCAGGGTGCTCCCGCGGCAGGCCCGTGTCAAGAGTCAGCTCAGCGGCTGCGCCCGCGAGAGGGGAGCTGTGCTGCCTTGCGTGAAGCAACCTCTCACCGGATCACGATCGGCTGCTTGACCATGAGATCGCCACCACTTCGAACCTCGAGCTGGTATTCACCGGGCCGGTCGAGCACCAGCTCGTAGCCGAAGGTCTCTCCCACCGTGGTTCGTCAAAGCTTCAGATTGCACGGGCGCACCCGCTTCGTCAAGACGCGGGGGGCGCCCGGTCCGCCTGCTATCGTGCTTCGATGCTGCACGTATCGTAGGTGCAGCTCTCACCACATGTTGCGGGCGCTTCGAACGTCTGTTTCAAGGCGATCCGCGCACCGGAGTTTCGCGATGCGATGCGGCGAGGAAGGGCTGGTAGTCGACATACCCGGCGCCTGCAGGGTCGTCGTTGCGATCGTAGATCATGGACTGGATCACTGCTTCATCCGTCGTGTTCCAGAAGTTGTTTTGCGCGTTCACCCTAAAATCCCGGTTGGATCCGAGCACACCGATCTCTGTTCGCAACGCAACCCTGTTCGTGCTCCAGAAGCTGTTGTTCTCCACCACGGTCGCCTCGGCCGCCGCACTGGACACGCTGATGGCGAAATCGGTCGTCTGGTCGTAGAAAGAGTTGTTACGGATATACGCCTTCGGGAGTGAGCTCCCCGCAAAGAATCCCGCGCGGATTCCCCCCGTGTTGATGAACACGTTGCGCTGGATGTAGACGTCGAACCGCGTCGGGGCAACGGACATCAGCTCGACGCCGGTTCCGTCTCTGAAGACGTTGTCTTCGATCCGGCGCGCCGCTGACGAGGCAGTCACGGACATCGCTCCAATCCCCTTAATGAGGGAATGACTCACGTCCAGATCGCTTATCCCCCCTCCGATGCCGAGCGCACCGCCGGCCACGTCGGAATAGGCGATCAGGACCGTGGACCGATCCTCAAACGATGCCTCCGAACGCAGGCGGACCCCATTCAAGTGGATGCGCGATTCAGCGGTGCCGACCGCACGAACGCTGCCCCAGAACTCCAGGTCGTTGCCCTGACCGTCGACGGTGACACCCGGCTCGATCGTTAGGGTTGCACCCGATGCCAGCTGAACTTTCCCGATCATTCTGTAGGGCGACTTCGACAGCGTCCACGTCGTGTTCGTCGAGAGGAGGCCAGAGACCAGGGTCGGAGCGACAGCCGTGAAGGTAACCGGTGGCGCACCTGTCGCGGCCCCGGAAAGACCGTTCACTCCCCCGCCGACACTCCAGGTTGTCCGGGCAAGGCCCAGAGCGTCGGTGGTGGAAGTTGCGGGAGTGACGGAACCACTCCCGACAGTCACCTGCCACGTGACCGTCGCTCCGCTGACCGGGTTGCCGTACATGTCGGTGGCCCGAACCACGAGCTGCGTCGGAAGAGGACTTCCCGCGACCCCGGTCTGGGCGTCGCCGCTGACCTTTTCCACCTTGACCACCGCACCAGCCTTCGGCGTGACGGTAAACGTTGCAGGCGCAAGGCCGGCGACAGTGGCGGAAGCCGTATTTAGTTCCGCGATAGTGCCCACGGTCCACTCCACCTGCGCGAGCCCCTCTGCGTCGGTGGTCGTGGCGTACGATGAGAGGCTTCCTCCACCTGCGGTGACGGTCCACACGACTGCGCTCCCCGCCACTGCCTCCCCGCGTCCGGTCGTCACCTTTACAACGAGAGGAGACGCGAGCTTGGCTCCGACGGTGCCTTCCTGGTTCTGGCCCGAGACAGCCGTGACCTGCGCCGGCTGCCGAGGTTTCGAGCCTTCCTCCGTAGCCGTCGGACTACCGTCACCGCAAGCCATCGCCAGCAAAACAACACCTGAAAGCAGGTAGCGGTGCACGGTGATTCCTCTCAACTTGTAATTAGCCGTGACGAAACCCGAGCCAATAGACGGGTACCGTCTGCCAGGCGGCGTGTAAGGGGAAGCCGACGAGCAGCGCGTAGTAGAAGGTTCAGTGTTGCCGGAAATGGTGCCGCGTGCTTGCCGTTGTTCTACTTACGAAGTGGGCGCTGAGGGATTCGAACCCCCGACCCCCTGTGTGTAAGACAGGTGCTCTAACCAGCTGAGCTAAGCGCCCTCTACCAGATGATGCCGAGCGGGATGAGCACGGCGTAGCCGAGCACCAGCAGGAGCGGAGCCCCCACCGTGGAGCCGCCGGCCAGGAGCACGTACCCCAGGACGATGGCGGCCAGCCCGGCGGCGATCAGCGCCAGATTGGGAACGGAGAAGCGCAACGAGCTTTCCGTGTCGCTCGGGGGCGGCGCCGGGATGCGGGCGGGCGTGCGCGTGCTGGGTGCTGGAGTAGGTCTCGGCATGCGGAGAAAGTAACCGGGTGCGCTCCGGAGGGTCAACCCCCGCCGGGCAAACGGAGGAAACCGGAAGAGGAGGAGGATCGCTCGCCGATCCTCCTCCCCTCGTCGTTTCCCTCTGTGCCTCCGTGTGAGGCGCGGTTGCGGCTACTGCTTGGTGATGACGCCGTTCGGCGAGCAGGGCACCGCGCCGCCGCCCGAGTTGTTCGACTTCCGGTTGGTGCCGTCCGAGGCCACGATCCCGCCGGCGCACACGAAGCCGGTGAGGTTTCCGTTGACGCCGTTGCTGGAGATGTTCACCGTCGCGCTGGCCTGCCCCGCCCCGCCGTTGCCGGCCTGCACCGCGATCCCGTTGCTGGCGATCAGGTTGTCGTGGGCGTTGATGACGCCGCTGTTCTCGGCGATCAGCGCGAAGATCTGGTTGCCGGCGATGGTCGAGTTGCTGATCGACGTGATGCCGTAGCCGACGCGGAGCCCGTCGTAGTTGTTGAGGATCTGCGAGTTGTTGATCACCAGGTGCCCGGAGCCGGCCATCGAGCTCACCAGCACCCCGGCCACCGAGGCCTGGGCAACCAGGACGTTCTCCATGATGACGCGCTTGCCGTTCACGAAGCGGACGCCAACCTGCCCCGTCCCCGCGCCGTTGATCTGCAGGTTGCGGAGCACCACCACGATGTCCGTGCCGTTCACGCTGATGCCGCTGGTGGCACCCGCGAAGAGGGAGCCGCCGGTCACCCCGTTGCAGTCGATAGTGATGGACTTGGTGATGGTCACGGCGCCGAAGCCGCCCGGGTCCAGGCAGTCGATCTCGCCGCCGGCCGCGGTCTTGGAGATGGCGCCCGCGAACGTCTTGCACGGGGCGGTGCGCGAGCAGGGATTCACGTCGTCGCCCACGCCCGAGACCCAGGTGCGGGTCGCCTGCGCGGAAACGGCCGAAGGGGCAGCGAAGGCCACGGCGACGAGGCACGTCGCGAAAGCCAGTGCACGCTTGATCATGAGAACTCCTCTGTGGGTGCGGATTGGTCGACAGGAACGGGAAGAGCGGGAACGAAACTGCGGCGGGAATGCGTCACGCGGGGTAACGCGGTGCGTACGATAGCATCATCGGAGCGTTTTGCACAGTCCCCGACCTTCAGCGGGCCGGGGGCTCGCGCCGCATGCGCCCGGTTTGCGTCAAGACGAAGCGGCCCATGAGCTTCCCCGGCGCGCCGGTCCTCCGCCCCGCCACGACCCCGACCGGCCGGCGGCAACGTCAGACGGAGACACGGAAAGAGCGGGAGGCCCCCCTGTGGAGGTCCTCCCGCTTCGTCCGTGCTCCACGTGATGCGTTCCTCCCGCGCCCCGTCCCGGCGGCGCGGAGAGGAAGCCGCGCGGCTGCTACTGCTTGGTGATGGTGGCGTTCGGCGTGCAGGGCGCCGCGCCGCCGCCGGCGTTGTTCGACAGCCGGTTGCTGCCATCCGACGCCACGAACCCGCCCGCGCACACGAAGGCGGTGAGGTTTCCGTGCACGCCGTTGTTGGAGACGTTCACGAACGACCCGCTCTGGCCCGCGCCGCCGTTGCCGGCCTGCACCGCGATGCCGTTGTAGGTGATCATGTTGTTGTTGGCGTTGATCACCCCGCCGTTCTCGGCGATCAGCGCGAAGATGCTGTTGCCGGCGATCGTCGAGTTGTTGACCGAGGTGACGCCGTAGCTCACCCGGATTCCGTCGTTGGTGCCGTTGACGATCTCCGAGTTGTTGATCACCAGGTGGCCGGAGCCGGCCATCGAATTCACCACGACCCCCGCCGTGGCGTTCCCGGTGATGAAGACGTTCTCGAGGATGACGCGCTTCCCATTGAAGAAGCGGACCCCGTTGGTGCCGGTTCCCAGGCCGTTGATCTGGATGTTGCGGAGCGTGACGACGATGTCCGTGCCGTTGACGGTGACGCCGCTGCCGGCCGAGTACAGGACGCCGCCGATCACTCCGTTGCAGTCGATGGTGATGGACTTGGTGATCGTGATCGCGCCGAAGCCGCCCGGGTCCAGGCAGTCGATCTCGCCGCCGGCGGCGGTCTTGGAGATGGCGCCCGCGAACGTCTTGCACGGCGCCGTGCGCGAGCAGGGATTCACGTCGTCGCCCACGCCCGAGACCCAGGTGCGGGTCGCCTGCGCGGAGGCGTTCGAAGGAGCGGCCGTGGCGGCGGCGCCGAGACAAAGTGCGATCGCCAGGATGCGCTTGATCATACGGGTTCCTCTCTGTGGAAGGGGCGGGGGCGGAGCCGAACAGCGGGGGGGCGCGTCACGGGATTTCCCCAGTGCGCCTCGGTGTGATGCGATTCCTCTCCGCGCCGCCGGCGTGGCGGCGCGGAGAGGAAGGTGCGGCTACTGCTTGGTGATGGTGGCGTTCGGCGTGCAGGGCGCCGCGCCGCCGCCGGCGTTGTTCGACAGCCGGTTGCTGCCGTCCGACGCCACGAACCCGCCCGCGCACACGAAGGCGGTGAGGTTCCCGTGCACGCCGTTGTTGGAGACGTTCACGAACGAGCCGCTCTGGCCCGCGCCGCCGTTGCCGGCCTGCACCGCGATGCCGTTGTAGGTGATCATGTTGTTGTTGGCGTTGATCACCCCGCCGTTCTCGGCGATCAGCGCGAAGATGCTGTTGCCGGCGATCGTCGAGTTGTTGATCGAGGTGACGCCGTAGCTCACCCGGATCCCGTCGTTGGTGCCGTTGATGATTTGCGAGTTGTTGATCACCACGTGGCCCGAGCCGGCCATCGAGTTGACCAGGATCCCCGTCTGCGAGGCCTGGGACACGAGGACGTTCTCGATGACGAGCCGCTTCCCGTTGACGAACCGGATTCCGACCTGCCCCGTGCCCGCGCCGTTGACCTGCAGGTTGCGGAGGACGACGACGATGTCGGTGCCGTTGACGCTGATGCCGCTGGTGGCACCCGCGAAGAGGGCACTGCCGACCACGCCGTTGCAGTCGATGGTGATGGACTTGGTGATGGTCACCCCGCCGAAGCCGCCCGGGTCCAGGCAGTCGATCTCGCCGCCGGCGGCGGTCTTGGAGATGGCGCCCGCGAACGTCTTGCACGGGGCGGTGCGCGAGCAGGGATTCACGTCGTCGCCCACGCCCGAGACCCAGGTACGGGTCGCCTGCGCGGAGGCGTGCGAGGGGGCGGCCATGGCCATGGCGCCGAGGCACAGTGCGGACGCGAGTACACGCTTGATCATACAGAACTCCTGTGTGGGTTGGAACGGTGGGGATAGAGGAACAGCGGGAACAGAACTGCGGCGGGAACGCGTCACCGGGGGTAACGCGGTGCGTACGATAGCATCATCGGAGCGTTTTGCCCAGCCTTTTTTTCACCCCCTCGCAGCGTCGCGCAAGATGATTCCGGGCAACGCCCGCTTCGCGTCAAGACGATGTGTTTCAATAACTTCCTTGCGCCGCAAACGTCACGTTCGTCCACTTCCGCACGTCGAAGCGGGGCAGCGCTGGTTGCGCTGCCCCGCTTCTATCGGGACATCAGACGTACGTGGCAGCTGTGACTCACCCCCGAACGGCCGCGGGGGCCGGATGACGATCCGGCCCCCGCTTTTCGTCGGGCATGGAGGGGCTCGGCCGGACGCCCGTCACCCCGTCACCCCGTCTTCACGGCGCGCACGCGCACCTCTACCGCGCCGCGCGGGCCAGGTCGCGCACCGCCGCCGCCATGGCGGTGACGCGCGGGGCGTCCGCCGCCCCACGCGCGTCCCGTTCGAGCTGCGCGGCGAGCACGTTTAGCTGGTTGCGGCGGACGGCGCCGCGCACACGCTCGGCGCGCGTGAGCGCGGAGGCGATGGAGGTGGTCCGCGCCGGGGCGAGCCCCCGGTTGCGCACGAGCTGGTCGAGGTACGAGCGGACGACCGGGAAGGCGGCCGGCCAGGTGATCCGCGGCTGCATCTGCGGATTGTACTCCTCCATCCGCGCGAGCTTGGCCGCCTCCAGCTCGTTGCGCGAGAGCTGGTCGCTCGGCAGCAGCTCCAGGATGTCCAGCCCGCGCGACAGCTCGCTCGAGTAGACGTAGCCGTTCCAGTAGTACGCGCCCCACGAGCCGCCCATCACCAGCGTCTCCGCGTTCACCGGCCCGCGGTCGAAGTAGGCGATCTCCATGGGGCGGGTCGGATCGGTGAAGTCGAAGACGTTCACCCCGCCCTGGTACCACCCCTGCACCATGATGTCGCGGCCCGGCACCGGAACCAGCCCGCCGTTGTGCGACACGCAGTTCTCCGTGTTCGTCTGCGCGGCCGGCAGCTTGAAGTAGCCGTGCTGCGTCATCTTGCCGCCAGCGATGCTCAGCACCGTGTTGCCGCCGAGCCGGAACGGGTCCGTGGCGCGGCAGCGTGGCGCCGTGCCCCCGCCCCACTCGTCGGTGAACACGACGCGCCTGGCGTCGTTGCTGAAGACGGCGGTGTGCCACAGAGAGAAGTTGAGGTCCGACTTGGCGTCCGTGACCACCGGCCGCTCCGGGTTCCGCACGTCCAGCAGGATGCCGAAGCTGCCGCACGACCCGGCGACCAGGTGGAAGGCCGGGTACGACGTCAGGTCGTGGCACCCCGACGGCCCCGACGCGGCGCGGCCCGTCGCGGTGTCGCTCAGCGCCACGCCGCCACGGCCCGCCGGGCGCGGCAGCCCCTGGAAGATGCGCGCGTAGCCGGAGACCGCCGCCTGCTCGGGGTTACGCAGCGGCACGCGGATGATGTCCACCCGGTAGTCCGCCGTGTTCGGATTCTCGGCCACCGAGCCCGTGGAGCACGCGAGCTCCGGCACCTCGGCCGCGTCGCGCACGCTGGACGACCCGCCGACGTAGATGTAGATCACGGTGGGGTCGGTGGGGTGCGGCACGATGGTGTGCGTATGCGAGCCGCGGCACGTCTGCACGTTCTTGATCAGCCGCGGAGCGCGCGGGTTGCTCACGTCGTAGATGCGCACGCCGCGCATGCGGTCCTTGCCGTCCTGCACCCCCTGCATCCCGCAGTCGGTGCGCGAGCGCGGCGATTCGGCGGAGATGAAGAGCAGGTTGCCGTAGACCGATGGATCGGCCTGGTCCGTGGCGCAGACCACCGTGCTGAGCTGCACCGGACGCGCCGGGTTGGCGACGTTCCAGATGCTGAAGCCGCTGAAGTTGCCCTGGTAGACCGTGGTCCCGCGGAAGGCGATGTCCGAGTTGATGTAGGCGAGCCCGCGCGCCGAGTCGAGCTGCGCCGGCTTCGGCGTGTAGGAGACGAGCCGCATCCCCTTCGCGGCGATGCCGGCCGTGTTCCCGGTGCCCGCCCGCAGCGTCGCGCGCGGATCGTTCACCGTGGGAATGGTGTCCTGCTGCGCGAGGGCGGGCGTGGCGAGCTGCACCGCCGCGGCGATGGCCAGCACTGCGGCGGCCCTGTGGGTGCGAACGCGATCTCTCATCGGTCTCTCAGAGGAGGGTGGAAATACGTCCGGCGGTCAATCCGGAAGAGCGTGGAGGAGCCGCTCCATCACCACGAGCTCGTCGCGCTGGTCCGCGTCGACGTCGGTGGCGAAGCGGAAGATGTCCGGCTCCTGGCCCGCGCCCGGGGTCCTGAACAGCTCCCGCACCATCTGCAGCGCACCCTCGTGATGGCGGGTCATGAGGGTGAGGAAGAGCCTGTCGAACTCGCGGCCCCGCGCCGCGCCGAGCTGCGCGAACTGCTCGTCGGTCAGCATCCCGGGCATCATCATGGCGTGCTGGGCGTGCGCCTCGTCGGGCACCTCCTGCCGCCGCTCGGCGAGCCAGTTCTTCATCATCACGATCTCGTCGCGCTGCGAGATGCCGATCTTCCTGGCGAGCCGCACCACGCCATCCGACGCGCCGTTGCTCGGCGCCAGCGCGGCCATCCGCACGGCCTGCGCGTGGTGCCCGATCATGTGCTGCATGAAGCGCACGTCCGCCGCGGTAAATCCCGGCCCCGCCGTCGCCGGCAGATCCGGCATGTGGTGGTGCGCCGCCGGCTCCGCCACCCCCTGCGGCGTAGCGACGGTCTGCGAGCGCGATGCACACCCTGCCGCAACGATACACGCGACAACCATCCCCAGCCTCAGCACAGGCATACTCCTGCCATTCGGGTGCTCCGTAATGTGCGGTTCCGCGTAATCTAGACGCGGCAAGCCCGCCCCGCGAGGTGCGACGCACCACGAGCCGGTCATCGGCGTGCGGAGTCCCGATAGCGCATGAAACCGGTGTATAGGGTACAGTTGACACCTCGTTACTGTATAGGGTAGCCTATTCGTGCGCATTTACCCGGCCCGGCTTCCGGAGAACCTGCAAGCCAGGCACTCGATGAAGCCGCGGATCTGGAGAAGCTGAAGCTCACGGCTCGTGTCGCGGTTGCTCACAAAAATGGGATACCAGTTCTCCCAGAAGCGGAGGCATCGATGAAGAAGACCAAGAAGGAAGTCCAGAACGCGTCCCGACTCACGGAGCCGCCTGATGACGAGTTCATGGCGCTCCTGGCCGATCTGGGCGAAGGGGAGGTGGTAACCGGCGCCGGCCCTGTAGCCGGGGAGGGGTACTCCGCGGCCGAGATCGCGCGGGAGTTGAGTGACGCGATCGTCGCCGACTCCGTGGGAGAGCTGATCGCCAGGGCCAGGAAGGAGTCGGGCCAGTCGCTTCGTCACGTCGCTTCGGTGGCGGGGGTGAGTCACGGACGCGTGCGGGAACTGGAGCGGAGCTCGAACCTCGAGGTCGCGACGCTCACGCGCATGGCCGACGCAATGGGATACGAAGTGAAGATCATCCTCGAGCCGCGCCGGCACGGCCGCCCCGGCGCGAGGCCGATCACCGCCGATCTACACCTGCCGAGAGACGCGATGCGGGAGCCTGCGTGATCCGCCGACGCTGAAGCTGGAAGTCTCACGCGGAGACGCGGAGCCGCAGAGGCACGACAAGGAAAAGCTCACACAGAGGCCACAGAGGGAACCGCAAGCCACAGAGAAACCTTACTTGCTTTTCTCTGTGTCTCTGTGTCTCTGTGTGAGCCCTGCAGTCGTGGTTCCTCTGCGTCTCCGCGTCTCCGCGTGAGGCCGCTGTCGCGGTTCCGTCACCGCTCCGCCGGCGGCTCTGGGAGCGGATACTCGACGTCGAAGCCGTCTTCGCGGGGCGGCGGAAGCATGCGCTCCTCGGCGCGCATGGCGTCCATGCGCGCGCGGTTGCGGCGGCGGCGCGGGATCCAGGCGAGGAGCACGAGGACCGTGGCGATGAACCAGACGAGCCCCACGCTCCCCGCCGCCAGCAGCCAGCCGTAGCGGCTGCGCACGTCCTCGCGCCACTCGTCCTCGAGCTGCCCCATCGTCATCCCCCACGTGGAGCGCACCGCCTGCTCCAGTGAGCCGCCGCGCCGCCAGTTCGCCATCAGCAGCGCGAAGCCGTCCTCGCCCGTGCGGCGGCGCATGTGCTCCACGGCGGTGGCGGAGAGCAGGTAGGCGAGCTGCGCCTCTCCCGAGCCGCGCGGCCAGCTCAGGGCCAGCGAGTCCAGCGGCGGCGCGCGGCCCATGACGAAGGCGACGCGCAGCTGCCAGGCGCTGGCGACGTCCCAGCTGCCGGACGCGACCTCGGCGTATCCTTCGTGGAACCAGCGGGGGATGGAGCCCGGAAGACGCTCCTGGAGGAGGACGTGCACCAGCTCGTGGCGGAGCACCGTCCCCGTCTCGGCGGTGCGGACGGCGGCGGAGGGGTAGATGGGGAGGACGATCAGCCGCTCGTCAGGAAAGGCGACGCCGCCCGCCCACTCCGGCGCCATCCCGCCCGTCGCCGCGCTCCACTGCCCCGGGTCGGCGGCCAGGACGATGGTGGTGGACTCCGGCGCCGCAGCGGAGCCGAGCCCCGGAAGGACGAGCGGGCGGCGCGCGGCGGCCAGCACCTCGCGCGCGAGCGGCGCATGCCGGGACGCGTGGATCACGCGCACGCCCCCGCCCGCCAGCACCTGCTGCGCCCCCGCCGGCCCGCCCCACGCGAGGGCGAGCGCCAGCAGGAGCGCGCGGATCAGGCGAAGGATACCGGCTCGCCCGCGTCCAGCTTCTTCAGCGCTTCCCCGCACCGCTCCCCCCACAGGTTGAAGCGGTTCGCCTCGAAGCCGCGCCGCCACGCGTCGGCGGCGGCGGAGACGTTCCCTTCCTGGTAAAAGGTCCGCCCGATCTCCCACCACGCCTGCAGCATGTTGGGGCCCAGCTCCAGCGTGCGGCGAAAGAAGCTGCGCGCGTCCTCGTACATCTCGCGGTCCAGGTACAGCATCCCCATGTAGAGATGCGCGTACAGCGATGCCTTGCGGTCGTCGTCCTGCCGGATGGCGCGGGAAAGGTGCTCGATGGCCTCGCCGAAGATCCCCTTCTTGAGGCAGATGTACCCCAGGTTCACCCGCGCCAGCGGGTTGTTGGGGTCACGCATCAGCACCTTGCTGTAGGTGTAGAGCGCCTCGTCGTACTGCTCGCGCAGCATCTGCGCCCACCCCAGCAGCGACTCCGCCTGCGGATCGTTGGGAGCCAGCGAGAGGGCCCGCTCCAGCTCCTTGACCGCGCGGCTCGCGTCGCCCGCAGCGATGGCGCTCCACCCGCGCTCGATGTACGTGGACGAGCCCAGGTGGTCGGAAACCGTCGACGCGGCCGGCGCGGCCTTTGGTGACGGGAGCTGCTTGTAGCGCTCCACCAGCCCGCGGATGCGCTCCTTGAACTCGGCCAGCCGCTCCAGCGCCGCCTCCGTCTCGCGGAACAGCCCCACGATCTCGCCGCGCAGCCGTTCGCGCTCGGGGCGCGCCGCCTCGCCGGCGGACTCCAGCTCGCCTTCGATGCGCGTGTAGCGCTCCTCGAGGGCGGCGTTCAGCTCGTCGAACGTCATTCCCCGGCGGGGTCCGCGTGGGCCAGGGCGATGCGCTCCTCGCTGCTGAGGATGCGGTCCAGGTCGATCAGCACCACCAGCCGCTCGCCCACCCGCACGATGCCGCGCACGAACTCCGCCGCCAGCCCGCGGATGTACGCCGGCGGCGGCGACACGGCCGTCTCCGGCGCGCGCAGCACCTCGGTGACGCTGTCCACCACCAGCCCCAGCCGCTCGTGGTTGAAGTCCACGAGGACGATGCGCGTCTCCTGGTCGTACACCACCTCGGGCGTCTCGAAGCGGCGGCGCAGGTCCACGATGGGCACCAGCGTGCCGCGCACGTCCAGCACGCCCTCCACGAACTCGGGGGCGCGGGGCATGGGGGTGGGCTGCTGGTAGCTGAGGATCTCGTGCACGGAGAAGACGTCCAGCCCGAACTCCTCGCCCCCCACGCGAAAGGTGACGAGCTGCACCTGCGGCACCGCCGCCTGGCGTACGTTTCTCAAGGCGTTTCCCCGTGGGACAGGGTGGCTTGGTCGCGGAGGATCTCCGCCAGGTCGATGAGGTTGACGAGCTGGTCGCCCACGCGGGCGACTCCCACCAGGTACCCGCCGCCGCGCGGCGCCGGCCTGAACGCGCCGGGGGGCACCGTCATCACGTCGCTCACCCCGTCCGCCGCGACGCCGACGCGCGCGCCCTCCTCGCCGGTCACGAGCACGGCGGGGCGAACGCCCTCCAGGCGCAGGTCGAGCAACGGGGCCACGTCCAGCACCGGCACCAGCTCGCCGCGCAGCCGCACCACGCCCAGCAGGTGCGGCGGCATGTCCGGAAGCGGATGGACGGGGAGCCGCGCCACCACCTCGTGCACCAGGAGGATGTCGCACCCGTGCAGCTCGCCGCCGATGCGGAAGGCGATCACCTGCACCCCCTCGTCGAGCGCGGCGCGCGCGCGGAAGTCCATCTCGCTCATCCGGTCCCCGCCAGCGGAATGGGGCGCGCATCCACGGCGCCCGCGATCTCCTCCGGCACGCGGTCGAGCGGCAGGACGAGCTCCGCCCACTCCGCGGCGGCCTGCGGCATCCCCCAGATGACGGCGGTGGCGCGGTCCTGGGCCAGCGCGCCGCCCCCCGCCTCGCGGATCGCGCGCAGCCCGTCGGCCCCGTCGCGCCCCATCCCGGTGAGCACCACGCCTACGGAGCGCGCGCCGTACACCGCCGCCACGCTGTGGAAGAGCGGATCGGCGGCCGGGCGCACGCCCCACACGGACGGCTCCTGGTCCAGCGCGATCCTCACCTCGCCGCCCTCGCGCACCACGCGCATGTGGAAGTCGCCGGGTGCCAGGTAGACGTGGTCGCGCCGCACCGGCTCGCCGTGCTCCGCCTCGCTCACCGAGAGCCCGCCCAGCCCATCGAGCCGCTCGGCCAGGGTGCGGGTGAAGTTCGGGGGCATGTGCTGCACCACCAGCACCGCCGCGCCCAGCGGGTTGCGGATGCGGGGGATCACCTCCGCCAGCGCCCGCGGCCCGCCCGTCGATGCCGCGATCGCCACCGCCACGTCGGACGGTGCGCCCCCGGCGGCGCGCGCGCTCCGTGGCGGCGCGGGCGGCAGGTCGGGGCGCGGGCGGCGCGGCATGCGCACCGGCACGGCCGCGAGGTTCGCGGCGGCGGCGGCGCGCAGGGCGTCCAGCAGCTGGTCCGCCACCTTGGCCAGGTCCGGCGAGATGGTGCCCGACGGCTTGGCGATGAAGTCCACCGCGCCGTAGTCCAGCGCGCGCATGGTGGCCTCGGCGCGCTCGGTGGTGTACGCGGAAAGCATCACCACGGGGCGCGGCGTCTCGCTCATGATGTAGCCGAGCGCGGAGAGCCCGTCCAGCTCCGGCATCTCCACGTCCATCGTCACCAGGTCCGGGTTCAGCTTGTGGACCTTGCGCAGCGCGTCGTTGCCGTTGCGCGCCGTGCCGATCACCCTGAACTCGTCGCCGCGCGAGAGGATGTCCGAGATCACCTTCCGCATGAAGGCGCTGTCGTCCACCACCAGGACGGTGTGCGGGCGCCCCGCGGGGTTAGAGAGCGACATCCGGCTTGCCGACGGAGGAGACGACGGTGTTCCCCGGCCCGATCGTCATGCGCACCGACCTCCCGTAGTCGCGCCCCACCTCCTCGCCCAGGATGGGGATCCCCGCCTCCTCCAGCGCCGCCCGGGCCGCGCGCAGGTTGCGCTCCCCCATGTTGAGCGTCCCCGGCACCATCAGCGCGGAGAACATCGCCGCGCCTCCCACCAGCCGCGCCTCCAGCCGGGCTTCGCGCGCCCCCCTCGCCTTCAGCTCCTGCACCAGTGCGGGGACGGCGGTGGTGGCGAACTTGAAGGGGTTGCTGGCGTCGCGCGAGAGCCCCGGCTCGGGGAGCAGGGCGTGCGCCATCCCCATCACCCCCGCTTTCGGATCCTGCAGGAGGATCGCCACGCACGAGCCCAGCCCCAGCGTCACCAGCATGTCGCCCCGCCCGCCCACGGCGTGCTGCGCCACCTTTACGAAGTGATGGACGTGCTTCATGCGGGGCGCTGGAAGATCCGCTCGCGGTTGTTCACCGAGCGGAAGAGCGTGCGCGCCTCGCCGATCAGTGTCTCCACCTTGCCCATCACCAGGAACCCTCCCGGCACCAGCGCGTCGTGGAAGCGCTTGAAGAGGCGCTCCTGGATCTCTCGGTCGAAGTAGATCACCACGTTTCTGCAGAAGATCAGCGACTGCTCCTCCTCCGGCGGTCCGGAGATCAGGTCGCGGTGCACGAAGCGCACGCCCTGCTTCGCCGCCGCGTCGATGTGGTACGGCGGCCCCGCGCTGAACCAGCGCCGCCGCACCTCCTCCGGCGTCTCCGCCAGCGAAAGGTCGGGGTACACGCCGCGCTCCGCCGCCTCCAGCGAGCGCCGGTCGATGTCGGTTCCGGTGATGCGCAGACGCCCCAGGTCGGCCGTGCGCCCGTTGCGCTCCGCCCACTCGCGCAGGAGGATGGAGACGGTGTACGCCTCCTCGCCGCTGGCCGACCCCGCGCTCCACACGCGCACCGGCCCGTGCCCGGCGAAGAGGTGCGGCGCCACCTGCTCCTCCACCGCCGTCCACGTCTCCAGGTTGCGAAAGAACTTGGTGACGTTGATGGTGAGCGTGTCCAGCAGCAGGTCGTACTCCCCGGGGTCGCGGTCCAGCAGCGACCCGTACTCCGCGAAGGTGCGCTCCCCGCGCGCCCGCATCCGTACCGCGATGCGGCGGCGGAGGCACTTGTCCTTGTAGAACTGGCAGTTGAAGCCCCGGTCGCGCTCGATCTTGCGCTTCAGCAGCTCCAGCTCCTCGTCGTCCCCCTCCAGCGGAAGGTGGAAGAGCGGGACGCCGGCGGGTGGCACGCTCATCCCGGCACCCTCTCCACCCGCTGCACGCCCGCAACGAGCGCCTTCTTCGGTTCCATGTATGCCAGAAGGTCCGTCCAGGAGCGGCGTTCGAGCGACGAGGGGGAAGGGCAACAAGATAACCGCCGCCCAAGCGTGAAAGGAAGAGGGCGGGGACCGCGCGCGGTCCCCGCCCCTCAGCACATAACAGTAGTCAGCGCTCGAAAACACCCGGCAACTACTTACGTGGCGCCGATCGGGATGGGCGCGCGTACACCCGGAGAGCGCCCCACAACGTCACGTCGCGGACACCCCACTCCAATCCGCTGGAGCGGGGGCGTAGCCGATACGTCTCGAGAACGCGGTTTTCACCCTTCCGCACCGTCAATACCACAATCCCCACGGTATCTCCCAGCGCAACCGAGTCCACGCGGACGATCCGCGACGGGTGTTGCCCCGCCAGGGCTTTGCCCTCGCTGCATGGATCGCCCGCCACGGAGGCGACGACACGCCGCGCCTGCGGAGCCAGGACAGCCGAAAAATTCGCTGGCCGCCCCATCGCCACGAACACGGTGCAGGCGTCGAACGCGGTGGTATCCTGCATCCAGACGACGCGATAATCCACGACCGCGTTAACTGCCCCAACTCGACGCGCCTCCGCCGTGAGTTGGGCCATCGGATCGGCCGCGGAAAAGGCGGTGGCTAGACCAAGAAGCGCGGTCAGCTTCATCATGGATCGCACAGGCTCGTTCCTCTAGTGAATTCGCTGGGATTTAGGATCAGCCGAACACAGGCGATGTGTTGCACGCGTTGCGTTATTAGTGAAGAGCTGCCGGATCGCTGTCGGGCGGCTTCAATGCCGCGCGGTACATCTGCCGGATATCCACCAGCGGCATCAGTTCGTAGACTGGTGGTCCCACTCGCCAGGAATCCACTTTCCATCCACTCGCCGGAGCCGGAGAACACTCGCCTGCCAGGCGGACCGGTGTAGCTCGTCCTTGGACGTGTAGCGGATGGAGGTCAGCACCTCAGCTACATCCCCGCATATCCGCGGTTCGCTGACGGCGACGATAACGGAGAACTCGACGGGCGAGCAATTCTCTTGTCCGGAGGAAGCTCCGCAAGCAACCCATCGGATCGGGTTCTGCATGGCGCGGTTGGCATCGTACAGCACCGCGCGCACTCGTTCGGACGAGATCGCCGAATCCCTGACGTCCCCCATCCATCTCAGGGTAGCCGCGCGCGGCGGGTGTGGCAGACTGGCTGAGTCATGCCGGGCTCGCGGTGCGGGACCTCGGCCCGCACGCAACACGCGGGGATCGAACGCGAGCGGCCCCTGGACGGCGGCATCAGGGCTCGCGCTAAGCATGTCGTACACACCCGCGAGCGTCGCGGAGATCACGGCCACCGAGTCGTCGCCCTGTGCCAGGCAGTCGGACACTCCAAGCAAGCTGAACCCGGAGATCAGCACGACGATGCAGCTTCGGAAGTTGAATCTCATGCCCTCTTTCCGTAATCAGTATCCACACTCTGCCATTGTCGCCTTCCAGCGCTCGTGGTGTGTACCCGTTCCGCTTGAGTATTGCTGATAGTAGCTCCAGTAGGCGTGCGCAGCTTCATGAACGAGCACTTGCACGAACTGATTCCAATCGCGAACGACTGTTGGGTTTCCATCTGCGTCGTTCTTGAACAATCCTTCATAGATGTAGATCACGCCGTTCGCATGATACCCCAAATCGGCCTGGTCGGTACCTTGCAAATGAGCAGGTTGCTGAGTGAACACCTGAATGTACGGCAGTCGTTCCTGGAGCACGCTTTTCATCGACTCGCATTTTACTCTGCCGATCGCTTCGCGCATCGCTGAGTCCTGCTTCGCCAGCGGCTGCTTCTCGCCACAGTAAGGGCAGTTTCCATCGGTTTCCTCCTCGGTAGGAACGAACGGCGCCTCTTCACCGCCGCCTGTACCGCTACCCCAGGAGCCACTTCCGTCGTTCCACCAATCGGATTCTCCACCTGGCCGCTTCGTGAGGCACCCAAGGGGACTCTCCTCACACGGGTCCGGATCCTCCCGGGGAGGGGCGGTGACGACGAGTGGGTCGAACACACACCGGTTGGTGTTCTCGTCCACGGTGCAGTCCTGCGTCGCGGCCATCCCCTGCCGCTCGTGGTACTGCTCCGCCCCGCCTCCGTCGGTAACGCCGAATCGCCGGTCTACCCTGCGGAGGGCCCCTTCCGTGTAGGGCACAAGGCAGTCTGCGGAGGCAAGAGGGCGACCGTCCGTCAATGAGACTCTGTATTCGTATCGGACCGTCCGACCCGCAGCATCCAGTTCGCCCGGCGAAAAGTAGAGCGTATCGGAGCGCGTTTCCCAGCCGTACCGCGCGGTTGGCGAGTAACGCCCGAACGTGCAGTAGAATCGCACCCTCGGGCTCTGCCCCTCGCCGGCCCGCGCGCCCACGACCCCAGCGTTTGCTGCTGGCGGTGATAGAGTCGGCGTATCCTGGCACGCAGCTCCCAGCACCGCTGACAGCAACAGGGCAGCGAGGCGAACCGGAGGGCCCCGACGAGGACTATTCAGCACCGGGCTAACGAACATAGCTTACTCCGATTGTCGTAAAACGTAACACAGGGTTCCCATTCTGTCGCGTACTTGCTCCTCCGCATCAGCGACCAACGTCCCATGCTAACTCTAGCGTAACAACTATAGGCGTCAATAGTTCCTACGATAAACGGCCGGGACGCAGGCTGCCGTCCTCGCGGTGGCCGTTTATAAGCGTAT
>DASVTZ010000003.1 GCA_036387335.1 Longimicrobium sp. | reverse complement strand
GCGCGCCGCCGCCGACGCCCTGCGCCGCGCCAACGAGGAGCTGGAGCAGCGCGTGGCCGCCCGCACCGCCGAGCTGGCGCAGACCAACATCGCGCTGGAGGAGGAGGTCGCCGAGCACGAGTCCGCCCGCGAGGAGCTGCTGGAGCGCACCCGCGAGCTGGAGGGCGTCTTCCAGGCCCTGCCGGACCTGTACTTCCGCATCGACCCGGACGGCGTCATCACCGACCACCGCGCGGGGCGGGCGGCGGGGATCTACTCGCCGCTCCCCGACTTCCGCGGGCGGCGCATGCAGGACGTGCTCCCCGCGGAGCCCGCGTCGCGCTTCGCCGGGGCGCTGGAGGAGGTGGGACGCACGGGCGAGCTGGCGTGCGTGGAGTACGCGCTGGAGATGGACGGCGCGCTGCACGACTTCGAGGCGCGCCTGGTGCCCCTCGCGGACGGATCGCGCATCACCGTCGTGCGCGACATCACCGAGCGGAAGGCGGCCGAGGCGGAGATCACCCGCCAGAAGGCGTACTTCGAGGAGGTGATCGGCAGCCTGGAGAGCGGCGTGGCGGTGTTCGACACCGACTACCGCTTCGAGTACTCCAGCCCCAGCACGGTGCTGGACCCCGAGGTGCGGGCGTGGGTCGTGGGGCGCACCGTCATGGAGTACGCCGAGCGCATCGGCCTGCCGCCGGAGATCGCGCGGAAGCGGCACGACGCGCTGGTGCAGGCCGCCACCGTGCGCGCCTCCGTGCAGTTCGAGGAGGAGATCCGCCGCCCGGACGGCACCAAGCGCCACATGCTGCGCCGCGCCCTCCCCGTGCTGGACGCGCAGGGCGAGCTGATGAGGATCATCGGCTACAGTGTGGACATCACCGAGCGCAAGCGCGCGGAGGAGGCGCTGCAGGAGCGCGAGGAGCGCTTCCGCACCCTCATCGAGCACGCGCACGACATCATCACGATCCTCGACGGCGAGGGGAAGATGGTGTACCAGAGCCCGTCCACCACGCGGGTGCTGGGGTACGCGCCCGACGAGCTGGAGGGGATCAGCGCCTTCTCGCTGGTGCACCCGGACGACGTGGCCGCGGTGCAGGAGGCGATGGGCGCCATCGTGGGCGCGCCGGGGACGCTGGCGAGCGCCGAGTACCGCTTCCGCCACAAGGACGGCAGCTGGCGCCGGCTGGAGACGTTCGGGCGCACGCTGCCCCCCGGCTCGCTCGAGGGCGCCGCCATCTTCAACAGCCGCGACGTCACCGAGCGGCACGAAGCGGAGCGGGCGCTGCAGGAGCGCGAGGAGCACTTCCGCCGCATGATCGAGAACGCGTCGGACATGGTTCAGGTCGTCGCGGCGGACACCCGCATCGTCTACACCGGCCCCTCGGTGGAGCGGCTCCTGGGCTACACGCCGGAGGAGATCCAGGGCAGCAGCGCGATGGACTACCTGCACCCGGACGACATCCCCGCCACGGTGGAGAAGTTCGGGGAGATGCTCTCCAGCCCCGGCGTGCCGATCACGGCCGAGTACCGGGTGCGCCACAAGGACGGCCGCTGGCGCGACTTCGAGGCGCAGGCCATGACGCTCGCGTCGCACTCGGCCGAGGAGGGCGTGGTGGTCAACGCCCGCGACGTAACCGAGCGGCGGCGCGTACAGGAGGTCCTGCAGCGCAGCGAGGAGCACTTCCGAGCGCTGATCGAGAACGCGCACGACCTCACCGTCATCGTGGACGCCAGCGGGCGCTTCGTGTACCAGAGCCCGTCGATGGAGCGCATCTACGGCCGCTCGCGCAACGAGACGCTCGGGCACACGCCGTGGGAACTGATGCACCCCGACGACGTCGCGGCGGTGAAGGCCGAGTTCGCGCGCATCCTGTCGAACCCGGGCTCCATCGGCCACGTGGAGTACCGCTACCGCCACGCGGACGGCTCGTGGGTCTACACCGAGGCGTTCGGCCGCACGCTGGACCCGGAATCGGCCGAGCAGGGCGTGGTGGTCAACGCCCGCGACGTCACCGAGCGCCGCCTGGCCGAGAGCGAGATCCGCGACCAGGAGGAGCGGCTCCGCTTCGCGCTGGAGGCGGGGCGGATGGGCGCGTGGGAGTGGGACGTGGCGACCGACCGGGTGACCTGGTCGCCGACGCTGGAGGAGATCCACATGATGGCGCCGGGCAGCTTCGCCGGCACGCGCGAGGCCGCCATCGCGGACATCCACCCCGAAGACCGCGCGCGGCTGGAGGCGTCGCTCCACGCCGCGGTCACGACCGGCCAGAAGTACGAGATCCAGTACCGCAGCATCCTCCCGGACGGCAGCATCTGCTGGCTGGAGACCAACGGCCGCGTGATGGAGGACGCGGAGGGGCGGCCGGTGCGCATGGTGGGCGTGTGCCGCGACATCACGGAGCGCATGCGCGCCGAGGAAGCGCTGCGCCGCGCCACCGAGGACGCGGAGCGGGCCAACCGCGCCAAGAGCGAGTTCCTGTCGAGGATGAGCCACGAGCTGCGCACGCCCATGAACTCCATCCTGGGCTTCGCGCAGGTGCTGTCGCGGGCGGGCCTCTCGTCCAGCCACAACAAGTACCTGCAGCACATCCTCAAGGGCGGCCGGCACCTCCTCAACCTGATCAACGAGGTGCTGGAGATCTCGCGCATCGAGAGCGGCAAGCAGACACTCTCGCTGGAGCCGGTGCACCTCGCGACCGTCCTGCAGGAGGCGCTTGGCCTGGTGCGCCCGCTGGCCGAGCAGCGCCGCGTGGAGCTGGACGATGCGCCGTACGTGGCCGATCCCGGCGCGTACGTGCACGCGGACCGGCAGCGCCTCACGCAGGTGGTGCTCAACCTCCTCTCGAACGCGGTGAAGTACAACCGCCCCGGCGGCCGCGTGCGGCTGTGGAGCGACGCCGCGCCGGGGGAGGAGTGCGTGCGCATCCGCATCGAGGACACGGGCCCCGGCATCCCCGCGGACCGCGCGGACCAGCTCTTCACCCCCTTCGCGCGCCTCGGCGCTGAGCAGACGGAGGTGGAGGGCACGGGCCTTGGCCTCGCCCTCTCGCTGCGCCTGGCCGAGGCGATGGGCGGCGACCTGGTGCTGGAGAGCACGGGCACGGGCGGCAGCGTCTTCCGCCTGGAGCTCCGCCCGGCCGAAAACCCGCTCACCCGCGCCGAGGAGTCCGGCGGCGCCCCCGCGGCCACGGGGGTGGGACCGCACCGTGCCGCGCGCGTCCTCTACATCGAGGACAACCTGGCGAACCTGGCGCTGGTGGAGACCTTTCTGATGTCGCGCCCGGAGTGGCAGACGATCCCGGCGCTCCAGGGCCTGGTGGGCGTGGAGCTGGCGCGCGAGCACCACCCGGACCTGATCCTCCTGGACCTCCACCTGCCGGACATGCACGGTTCCGAGGTCCTGCGCCGCCTCCGCGCCGACACGCGCACCTCGGACATCCCGGTGGTCGTCATCAGCGCCGACGCCACCCGGAGCGCCGTCGACGAGCTCCTCGCCGCCGGCGCCGACGCGTACCTCACCAAGCCGCTCGACCTGGACGAGTTCCTTCGCACCCTCGAACAGTTCCTCCCCGAGCAGCCAAAGTCCGCGTGACGGCGATCAACAGCATGGCTCACGCGGAGACGCGGAGGCACGGAGAAAAAGCTCACAGAGAGAACACAGAAGGAACAGAAAGCCATAGAGGAAAACAGTCGGGCCCTTCTTCTGTTCTTTCCTCTGCGTCTCCGCGTCTCCGCGTGAGGCCCGCCGTCCCTGAATGCGCACCGAAACTCGTGGAGTTGGAATGACGCACGACGAAGTGCGCGCCTGCACCCTGCTGCTGGTCGACGACGAGATCCCCAACCTGGAGCTCCTCCAGGTGCTCCTCGAAGTGGAAGGCTACACGCGCGTCATCAGCACCTCGGACGCCCGTCAGGCGATCCCGCTCTGGGAGCGCCACGCGCCGGATCTGGTGCTGCTGGACCTGCACATGCCCCACCGCGACGGCTTCGCCATCCTCAACGACATCCGCGAGCTGACCCCGCCCGGCGAGTTCCGCCCCGTGCTCGTCCTCACCGCGGACATCACGCCCGAGGCCAAGGAGCGCGCCCTTTCGTCTGGCGCCAAGGACTTCATCAACAAGCCGATCGACGCCACCGAGGCGCTGCTCCGCGTGCAGAACCTGCTGGAGACGCGCGTCCTCTACCGCCGCGAGCGCGAGGCACGCCAGGCCGCCGAGCTCCTCGCCGAGGCGAGCCGCGTCCTCAACGCCTCGCTCGACGCCGCCACCGCCGTCGCGCAACTCGCCCGCCTGGTGGTGCCGCGCGTGGCCGACTGCTGCGTCGTGGACCTCTTCGACTTCGAGAGCGGCGAGCCCGTCCGCGCCGGCGCCGCCCACGCCGACCCAGCCGAGGAGCCGCGCGTGAAGGCCGGCGTCCTCGCCTCCGGCCCCGGCTCGGAGACGGCGTGGGCCCCCTCGCCGGAAGAGGCGGCGGCGTGCTTCGGCGGCGCATCGGCCGGGTCCGCCGTCGCGGTGCCGTTGCGGGCCGCGGGGCGGGCGGTGGGGCGGATGGTGCTCGGCCGCTCCGCCCCCTTCACCCCGCCCGACGTCGCGCTGGCCGAGGAGCTGGGCCACCGTACGGCGATGGCCGTGGAGAACGCCCGCCTCTTCCGCGCCGCGCGCCAGGCCACCGAGGCGCGCGAGCACACGCTGGCCGTGGTCGCGCACGACCTGCGCAACCCGCTCACCGCCATCCGCATGGACGCGGAGATGCTGCGCTCGATCCTCGCCCCCCGGCTGGACGACTTCGAGCGCGGCTCGCTGGTGCGGATCGACCAGGTGGCGGGGCAGATGGACGGGCTGATTCAGGACCTGCTGGACGTGTCGCGGATGGAGCGCGGCGCCACCGCCCTGGAGCTTGCCCCCCGCGCCGCCGACGACCTCCTCTCCGAAGCCGCCGACACGCTGGGCCCCCTCGCCTCCGCGCACGGCCTCACGCTGGAGGTGCGCGGCTGCGGCCCCGAGACGATGGTGAACGCGGACGGCTCCCGCGTGGTGCAGGTGCTCTCCAACCTCGTCGGCAACGCCGTCAAGTTCACGCCGGAGGGGGGCACCATCACCCTCTCCTGCCACCGCGACGGCGACGAGGAGGTGCGCTTCGCCGTCGCGGACACCGGCGCGGGGATCGAGCCGGAGCAGCTTCCGCACATCTTTGGAGCCTTCTGGCAGGCGCGCCACGCCGACAGGCGCGGGCTGGGGCTGGGGCTCTCCATCGCGCGCGGGCTGGTGGAAGCGCACGGCGGCCGCATCTGGGTGGAGAGCGAGCCGGGGAGCGGCACCACCTTTCACTTCACCCTTCCGGCGCACGCCGCGCACCCGGCCGCGGCCGTCTGACCCGACCCTCAATCGCACCGGCAAAATGAGCCGCATCCTCGTCGTCGAAGACACGCTCGAGATCGCCGAAGGGCTCCAGCGCACCCTGGAGTACGACGGCTACGAAGTGTCGCTGGCCACCAAGGCGGCGCACGCGCTGGCCGTGGCCACCAGCGACAAGCCCGAGCTGATCGTGCTGGACCTGGGCCTCCCGGACCGCGACGGCTACCACGTCCTGCAGCAGCTCCGTGAGCGCGGCGTGCAGACGCCGGTCCTCATCCTCTCCGCGCGCCGCGAGGAGGAGGACAAGCTGCAGGGCTTCCGCCTGGGCGCGGACGATTACGTCACCAAGCCGTTCAGCATCTTGGAGCTGATGGCGCGCATCTCCGCCCTGCTTCGCCGCGCCCGCCCCGCCGCCCCCTCCACGGACGGCGCCGCCGAAGCCCCCCGCCCCGCCGCCCTGGCCGACGAGGCCCTGCGCGAGCGCTTCAACCTCACCGCCCGCCAGATCGAAGTCGCGCGCCTCCTGGGCGAGGGCTTCACGAACGCGGAGATCGCCACCAAGCTCGAAATGAGCTACTACACCGCCCGCAACCACACCGAGCAGGTCCTGGCCAAGCTCGGCGTGTCGTCGCGGGCGGCGGTGGGGGCGCTGCTGTACGGGCAGGGGTGAGTCTCTCCGGAGTCCTGGTGCGGCCCGGGGAACTGCGGGCCTCACACAGAGCCACAGAGGAAACAGAGAGGAGAACAGAAAGGACTCACTCTGTTCTCGCCGTTTTCTCCGTGTCTTTGTGTGCGGCCTTGCTTCTCTTTCTCGCCGACACCGCCTCGGCGCAGTCCGGGCGCACGGCTTCCTTCCCGGCCCAGAACGTTGCGATCCGGTCCATTCCGCGGACGATGCTGCACCAGGGGAGGGCCGTGGCGGCGAAGCGGTGGACGGACCGGCTGGGCGAGAACACGCTCATCCTCACTCAGACCGGCAAGCTTCCTGGCAGAGCGTGCCCGCCGGACCAGGCGCCGTGTTCGGACGCGGAGGTGTACGCGTACCACTATGTAAGGCGTGGCGCGGCGGTATCGCTGCTCTGGCGGACCGGCGACTTCGAGCGAGGGTGCGAGTTCGACCTGTACGCGGGGTTCCTCACGGAGAGCATCGCCGTCACGGACCTGGACGCGGATGGGGTGGCGGAGAGCTCGTTCATGTACCTGCTCGCGTGCCGCAGCGACGTGAGCCCGGCCACGCTCAAGCTCATCTTGCACGAGGGCGCGCAGAAGTTCGCCGCGCGTGGCTCCAGCCGGCCGCGGGGGGCTGAATACGGTGGAGAGGTTCGCCTGGACGAGGCCTTTGCGCGCGCGCCGCGGACGTTCGGGGAGTTCGTGCAGGCCCAGTGGAGACGGTTCAGGGGCAGCGACACGTTCCAGCAGTTCTGAAGTCGAGTCGATTAGCCGCCAGACCAACCTCTCCCCTACTCCCCGCTGCATGGACACCCCGCCGCACGAACCCGCTGACGAACCAATCTTCGGCAGGCCCCTGGCGCCGCGCCGCGGCTGGGGCGCCGCCGTGCTTTCCCTGCTCGTGCCGGGGCTGGGGCACGTGTACGCTGGGCGCGGAGGGCGCGGACTGGCGATGGCGTTGTTGGCGGCGTCGATGGGTGCGGGCGCGTTGTTCCTCACCATGGTCGTTCCCGTCCCGGTGCTTCGCGTTTTCCTTCTCCTGATCCCGCTCCTGGTCTTTCTCGGCGTCGCGGCGGATGCGTTCCGCGTGGCGGCATCGGCGCGCGATCCGTTCTGGGGGAAGTGGTACAACCGCTGGTACGCCTACGTAGGGGTCTGGCTCGCCGCCGCATTCATCGTGCAGCCGCTGGTCTACGCGACGATCACCCGGCACGTGGCGCAGGCATTCGTCTCGCCGAGCACCGGAATGGAGCCCACGCTCCTCCAGGGCGACTACATCCTGGCGGCCCCGATCCGCGGACAGCGGCTCCGCCTCGCGATGCCGGTAGTATACGAGGGGTCAGACGGCGTCGTCCGCGTGCAGCGGATCGCGGCGCTCCCGGGCGACACCGTGGAGATGCGGCGAAAGGCGCTGTTCATCAACGGCCGGCTCCGCCGCGAGCCATACGTCCAGCACATCGACCCCGCGAACGACGTGGTGGACGAGCAGATGGGATGGCAGGAGGATTTTCTGGCGCGAGCGAAGCCGGATTATGAGCCGTCTCGCGACAACTGGGGCCCGCTGGTGGTGCCCGCCGGGGAGTACCTCGTGCTGGGCGACAATCGCGACAACACCCTGGACAGCCGCTACCTAGGCTTCGTGCCGCGCGAGCGTATCCGGCGGCGGCCCGTGTGGATCTACCTGTCGCGAGACGCGGCGCAGGGCGAGTACAGGTGGGGCCGGAGCGGGCGTGGCATCGAATGAGCGACGAGCGCGGTGGGCAACTCGATAGCCGCACCGCTGATCGACTCCGCCGAGGTGGAAACATGCGCGGAGCCGGGCTCGTACTGGACCTCCTCCGTCGCCTTGCCTACCTTTCGACGACGGACGCCCGCGTCCGCATGCTGAACCCTGAACTGGTAGTGCGATGAAGCAGTGCCCTTTTTGCGCCGAACAGATCCAGCGGGCCGCCGTGGTGTGCAGGCACTGCGGGCGTACCGTACAGACGCCTCTTTCGCCCGGGAAGGCCCGCACGGTCGAGGTTGGGGCGGGCTTCGGCGCGTTCTGCTTCGTGGGGGCGCTCCTGTACGCGGTGATGGGCGGGGCGCTCGACGGAAAGATGGCGAGTGCCTTCGTGGCCCCCGCGGCGGCCTCGCGCGTGCCGGCGGCCGCTCCCAAGCCGCCGCCCCCCCCGCCGCCGCTGGTGGTCAGGGTGCTCGACGAGGACGCGCTCGAGCTGCCACCCGGCGAGCACTTCGACACCGCGTTCGCCGTATCCGACCGGCGCCCGTGCACCTTTCGCGCGCGGGTGCAGGGGCTGGAGGGTGGGCAGCGCGACGTGGAGGTGTACCTGCTGGACGAGGACGGCAACTCCAACTGGCACAACGGGATCAAGCCCGCGGCGCTGTACGAGAGCGGACGGACCTCGGCCAGCACCATCGAAGTCCCGCTCCGCCAGAAGGGCCGCTTCCACCTCCTGCTGTCCAACCGCTACTCGCTGCTGACGGCCAAGACGGTGCGGGTGGAAAACGCGCGCGTCGTCTGCGAGTAGCCCGCCCCGGGCGCACATGAGCATCGAGAACGTGTCGGACACGGCCCGCTGGGTGGCCGTGTACCGCGCGATGGAGACGGAGCGGCCGGACGCGCACTTCCGCGACCCGTGGGCGCGGCGCCTCGCCGGGGCCAAGGGCGAGCAGATCGTGCGCGAGCTTCCGGGCGGCGCGGCGATGTCGTGGGCGATGGTCGTGCGCACGGCGGTGATGGACGAAGTGATCCTCGACACTGTCCGCCAGCACGGCGTCGACCTGGTGCTGAACCTGGCCGCGGGGCTCGACACGCGCGCCTGGCGGCTGGATCTGCCGGCCGATCTCCGCTGGGTGGACGTGGATCTGCCGGGGATCCTGTCGTACAAGATGGAAGTGATGCGGAGCGAAACCCCTCGCTGCCGCTACGAAGCCGCGCCCTGCGACCTCACCGTGGAGGCGGAGCGCTCGGCCCTCCTCTCGCGCCTGGGACGGGAGTCGCGGAGCGCGCTGGTGGTCACCGAAGGGCTCCTCGTCTACCTCAGCGAAGAGGAAGTGGGCGCGCTCGCGTCGGCGCTGGCGGCGGAGGGCGCGTACCAGTGGTGGCTCACCGATCTCGCGTCGCCCAGGCTGCTCGTGTGGATGCGCAAGCGCTGGGGCAAACAGGTCGGCAAGGGGAACGCGCCCTTTCGCTTCGGCCCGGAGGGGGGCTCCGCCTTCTTCGAGCCGTTCGGCTGGCGCGAAGTGCTCTGGCGCAGCTCACTAGAGGAGGCGCGTCGCCTGCGCCGCGAGATGCGCGGGATGTGGCTGCAGCACATCATCATGCGCTTCGTCCCCGAGGCGAAAAAGGAGGAATTCCGCCGCTTCAACGGCTTCCTCCTCCTGCGCCGCGCCGACGGCTGACGCGCACGGACCCCTGGCGCGGATCACGCCGCTCTTGTGCGAGGCGGCGCGCCGGGCCAGAATGGGCGGAACCTCCTTTGCCGACCCTCCTCCCGCCGTGCCGTGGACTCCTCACACACCCCGGACTCCGAGCGCCCCACGTCGCGCGTCCCGATCCCCGTCGTGCTGCCTCGCGAGCGCATCGGCCGCGGGGCGCTCCGGCTGGCGTTCGAGCTGCTGGTGATATTCGCGGGCGTGTACGCGGCGTCGATGGTCGGGCAGTACCAGGAGCGGCGCGCCGCCGCCGAGCGCCGCCACCAGATCCGGCTCGCGCTCACGCGGGAGATCGAGTCGATCACCAGCCGCACGCGCCGCGCCGAGGGCAACGTGGGGAAGGCCGTGGCGTACTACGACTCCGCCATCGCCGCGGGGGCGATGCCGCCGCTCGAGCCCATGCTGGAGCCGGTGCGCGTGGAGGCGCACATGTGGAACGCCACACTGGAATCGGGCGGGCTGGAGCTGCTGGACGTCCCCACCGTGTACCGCCTCTCCCAGTTCTACAACGAGCTCAACGCCGGCTTCGAGCAGCTGGCGCAGCTGCGCCAGCTCTCCGAAAGCATGATCCTTCCGGGGCTGGACCGCGGTACGACCGAGTTCTACGATCCCGCCACGAAGAAGCTGCGCCCCAAGTACGGCTGGTACCTCACCGGGCTCCGCAACCTGCAGCGCCAGGCCGGCAGGATCACCGCCGAAGGCGATACGCTCGTCGCCGTGCTGAGGCGGGCGGACGGGCGCGGCGCGGACACCCGATAGCCCCGACCGTTCGACACCCCGGCATCAGATGACAGAACCGACCGGCTATCCGTTCTCGGACCTGGAGCTGTCGCGCAGGCTGGAGCGCACCGAGGGGCGCGCCAACGCGGCGTTCGTGGATGCGCGCGCTCGTCTCGACCCCGCCAGCGGCGCCACCTGGATGGAGGCGGCGGGCGCGTACGCCATGTTCGACGGCGCGGAGTCGCCGCTCACGCAGACCTTTGGGCTCGGCCTCTTCGCGGAAGCCCGCGACGAGGATCTCGCGCGCATCGAGGCGTTCTTCGAGGGCCGCGGCGCGCCGGTGTTCCACGAGGTCAGCCCCATGGCCGATCCCTCGCTCCTCGCCCGCCTCTCCGCGCGCGGCTACCACCCGATCGAGCTCTCCAGTGTCCTCTTCCGCCCCACCGCCGGGGAGCTGAGCGGCCCGCGTACGCCCGGCCTCACCGTGCGGCGCGCCAGCCGGGAGGAAGCGGACCGGTGGGCCGGGATCACGGCGGAGGGGTGGGCGAGCGAGGCGCCGGAGCTGGGCGACTTCATGCTCGCGCTGGGCCGCATCAGCGCCAACGCCGAGGGCTACCACAGCTTCCTCGCCGAGCTGGATGGCGAGCCGGTGGCGGCGGGCGGGCTCAGCCTGGGCGAGGGGATCGCGCTGCTGGCGGGCGCCAGCACCATCCCCGCGGCGCGCAGGCAGGGCGCGCAGCTCGCCCTCCTCCAAGCCCGCCTCCGCTTCGCCGCCGAGCAGGGCTACCCGCTGGGGATGATGGCCGCGCTCCCCGGAAGCGCCTCGCAGCGCAACGCCGAGCGCCAGGGCTTCCGCATTGCGTATACGCGCACCAAGTGGCAGCTGCGGCGGAACACCCCATCCGCCTGACGGCTCTCCGCCGCGCATCGTGGCGGAACGGGGGGCATTGAAGCGGCGGCGGGTGCGGAACCTGCTCCTTGATGGGTCTCGCGCCGACGGCCACGCGCCGGGGTCACCCTCGCAGCCGCCCCGATGATCGACCCTCTTCCGCCACCGCGCAGCGACCGCGGCCGTGCCGAGAGCATCCGGCGGGACGAGCCGGGCGCGTTCGAGGCGCTCTTCCAAGAGCACCACGCGGAGCTCTGCCGGTTCGCCGAGGGCTACGTCCGCGAG
>DASVTZ010000002.1 GCA_036387335.1 Longimicrobium sp. | reverse complement strand
CCCCCCCCCCCCCCCCCCCCCCCCCCCCCCCCCCGGCCGGCCCCTCAAACGCAATCGCCCCCGGCACGCGTGTGCCGGGGGCGATGCTGCTCCGTGGCGCGACCGCGCTTACTGGGAGCGCGTGCCGTACTCGCGGAGGATCTGCTGGCGGTACTGCTCGCTCGCGAAGATGGCGATCTCGACGCGGCGGTTCTGCTGCATGCCGGCGTCGGTGTCGTTGGAGGCGACCGGCTCCGACTCGCCGCGTCCCTCGGTGCGGATGCGCGAACCGGCGATCCCGCGGGAGATCAGGAAGTTGGCGGCCGACTGCGCGCGGTTCTGCGAGAGCTGCATGTTGTACTGGTCGGTGCCGCGGGCGTCCGTGTGCCCCACGATCAGCACCGTGGTCTCGGGGTAGCGCTGCAGGCTGCTCGCGAGCTGCGCCAGGTTGTTCTGCCCGGCCGCGAGGATCTGCGTGCTGTTGGTGGGGAAGAGGATCCCCGACGCAAAGGTCACCGCGATCCCCTCGCCCACGCGCTGCACCTCGGCGTCGGGAAGGCTCTGCTCCAGCTCCTGGCTCTGGCGGTCCATCTGGCGCCCGATCACCGCGCCGGCCGCGCCGCCCAGCACCGCGCCCAGAATGGCGCCGCGTGCCGTGCTCCCGGTCTGCTTGCCGATCACCGCTCCGATGGCGCCACCCGTACCAGCGCCGATCACGGCGCCCTGCTCCGTCCTGTTCAGCGAAGCGCACCCGGTCACACCCGTCATCCCCAGGGTGCCGACGCAGGCAAGCACGGTGAGCTTGCGTGTAAACGTAGTCATCTGTCGCCTCTGGCTGTGGTTCTCCGGAAACTGTCGCCCCATGGGCCAGTTGTGCCCATCCTCGTTGCAAGCACCGGGCCCCGCCGCTCGCATGGCCCGCGGAGGCTCCACCATTCGCGCGAAATCCGCCCAAACCCTTGCGAATACAACCGTTTCCGCGGCACCGCGGACGCTCGCAGCAGCAATCTCCTCCGCCTCGCCTGTCCTCCCCAGAGTACAATCCGTCTGCACGGGCAAGTACATGGTGCATCTAAGGTTACGTCCAACGCCAGCATCCATGGGCCTCACGCGGAGGCGCGGAGACGCAGAGAGAACTTCGCGTGCTCTCCCCGCGTCTCGGCGCCTCCGCGTGAGACTGCTGTTTTGGAGGCGCGCGTGGTCCGATGCTTGCCTTGCCTGAGCACTGGAAATCGCACCTCCCGGCACCCCACACCCAGAGCTCTGCTTGACCACCGCCACTACCGGCATCGCGCGTGACGAGCTTCTCGACACGCTTCGCAAGAACTTTGGATTGAACGAGTTCCGCCCCGGTCAGGAAGAAGTGATTCGGGGCGTTCTGGAAGGACGCGACACGCTGGTGGTGATGCCCACCGGCGCGGGCAAGTCGCTCCTGTACCAGCTTCCGGCGCTACTGCTGCCGGGTTTGACAGTGGTCGTTAGCCCGCTGATCGCGCTGATGAAGGACCAGACGGACAAGCTGGACGAGCTGGGTGTCGATGCCTGGACCATCAACTCGTCGCAGACGGCCCGCCAGCAGCGCCAGGCGGAGGAGGCGGTGGAGGGGGGCGGCGGCAAGATCCTGTACATCACACCGGAGCGCTTCCGCGACCGCGACTTCTTCGAGGTGCTGCTGGACCGCGAGGTGTCGCTCTTCGTGGTGGACGAGGCGCACTGCGTGTCGCAGTGGGGGCACGACTTCAGGCCCGATTACATGATGCTGGGAGCCGTCGCCGAGCGGCTGGGACGTCCGCCGATCCTCGCGCTCACCGCCACCGCCTCACCCGAGGTGCGCGACGACATCACGCGCCAGATGCGGATGCGCACCCCGGTGGAGCACATCGCCGATCTGGTGCGCTCCAACCTCACCCTCGAGGTGGTCCCCACCGTCAACGATTCCGAAAAGGATGCCGCCCTGGAGCGCTACCTGCGCACGGCAAAGGGCACGGGGATCGTGTACGTGGCGACCATCAAGGAGGCGGAGCGGCTGTACGAGGAGTTTGGGAAGCGGCACGAGCTGGCGCTGTACCACGGCAAGCTGGCGTCGGCCGAGCGGCACGAGGCGCAGGACCGCTTCATGGCCGGTGCGGTGCGCGCCGTGATCGCCACCAACGCCTTCGGGCTGGGGATCGACAAGCCGGACATCCGCTTCGTGATCCACTACCACTTCCCCGGCTCCATCGAATCGTACTACCAGGAGGCGGGGCGCGCGGGGCGCGATGGGCTGCCGTCGCGCTGCACCATCTTCTACCGCGTGGAAGACAGCGCCGTGCAGGGCTACTTCCTGGGCGGCAAGTATCCGGACCTGGAGGAAGCGGTCGCCGTGGCGCGCATCATCAACAGCGCGCCCAAGGAGGAGAAGCGGCCGCTGGACGAGCTGGCCGAGATGGCGAACGTGGCGAGGCGCAAGGCGCGCATCGTACTCACACTCCTCAAGCGCCACGGGATGGTGCGCGAGCACCGCGGCGGTGTGTGGGAGCGCGTGGCGGACGACGTGACCGCCGCCGACCTGAGCCGCGAGCTGGTGGACTACGAGCAGCGCCGCGCCCGCGACCGCGAGAAGCTGGACGAGATGGTGCGCTACTGCCGCACCGCCCGCTGCCGCACGCGCATGATCCTGGAGTACTTCGGCGAGAAGCCGGGGGAGGACTTCGTCTGCGGTCACTGCGACAACGACCTGCACCCCCGCACCGACTCCGCCGAGCGGGAGTCCGGCCCGGCGCCCGCCATCGCCTCGCCCGCCGCGCCCCCGCCCGCCGGCCTCGCCCCCGGCGACGAGGTGACGCACGGAACGTTCGGCGAGGGCCTCGTGCTGGCCATCACCCAGGACCGCGCCGAGGTCGACTTCTTCGGCCACGGCACGCGGACCGTCAAGACCGAGTTCCTGAGCCGCATCGACTGAAAAACCGCAGGGCTCAAAGCAGAGGCGCGGAGATGAAAGTCATCTCCGCGCCTCTCTTCACTGAAGCCCGCCCAGTAAGCGAGTGATCCCGTCCGGCGCGGGTCCGCGTATCTCCGGCGCGAACACGCCTCCGGTGCGGACCTGTGCCTCCATGCTCCTGAGAATCCGCTCCAGATCGGCCGTCAGCTTGCGGACGTAGTAGCGGTACACCGCGCCGCATCCCAGCGCGACCGGAACGCCCAGAAGCGCGACTCCGGCAGCCGCGGGGAGAGCGGCAAGCGCGCCGAGAGCCAGTGCGCCTGCCCCAAGAGTAGCCCCTCCAACGCCTCCCAGGACCGCGGCCAATCCGCCCAGGCCGGCGGTCGTCACGGAGCCGTACCGCACGCTGCGCCGCAGGTCCACGGCGATCGACACCTCCGTGGCCGCTCCCTCCGTTCCCGCGGGGCGCAGCATCAGCCGGAGCTGCTTGACCCCCACCATCGCGGCGGTGTACGCGAACGGATTGCTGGCCATCGCGTTGTAGGCGGGCAGATCGAAGATGAGCACGCCGCCATTGAGGGGGTCCGCCCCCACCGTTCCCGAGAGGGTGAGGTGATACGGCGCCGCGGGGAGCACGCGCTTCATCGCCTCCATGAGGGCGGCGGGCTCCCCAGAGATGCGCCGGGCCACCTCGATGCTGCGCTGGCTGGTGCCCAGCAGGCGCGTGGCCGCCCGCTCACCCGCGCCGGTGAACCCGTGGGCGTCGATCCCCTCCGATTCGGCGAGCGCCAGCGTCACGAACTCTGCCGAGATCCCCGCCTGCACCGCCGCCGCGCGCACGTCCTCGAGACGGAACCCCGCGTCCGGATCGCTCGATCCGTCCGCCGGGGGGAGCAGGTGGAGCGGAGCCGAGGCCGCCTCGCTGCGCTTCGCCGCCTCCGCCTGCAGCTCAGCCGCCCTCTGCCACACCGCTGCGGCCCGCGCCTCCGACAACATCTGTGTCTCGTTCTGCATCCGTCTCGCTGTGCCCGGTTCCGCGCTCTTCCCGTTCGGCCTGCCTTCGGAAGGTAACGTACGGAGCGTGGCCCGGGGAGTTGCACCGCCCTGAAAGCGGGATCACGCCGAGAAGGCGGATCTCTCTCTCTGCACCTCTGTGCCTATGGTCCTCCCATGGGGACGGTCATCTCGATCTTCGGCGGGCTTTCCAGCTCCTCCGCGCTCGCCGGGCGGGCCAGCCAAGCAGGGACTCGTGCCCATTGCTCCGGCGTTAGCAGCGCGCGGGTACGCTCGATGACGGCGGTGGCGAGCGCACCCGCCCGCGCGGTCGCTTCCTGGAGGCGCGCCCTGCGCAACGCCGTAAACGCGCCTTTCTCCGTATACACGTCGGTGAGCGAGTCCACCGCCAAGGCGATGGCGGGCGCGAAGGAATCGGCGAGCGCGCGCAGGCGGGCGCGCTGCATGGGGGTGAGCGCCAGTGCCGCGGTGTCGCCCGCGCTCAGGTTGAGGAGGATCGCCGGGACGTTGCGGACGCGCCGCGCAAGGTCCGCCCGGATGGACTCGCGCGCGCGCCCGGAGCCCAGCTCTACGGCTTGCATGAGCGGCTGGTAGCGCGGGTCCGCACCCAGGGTGATCCGAGCCTGCAGCGCCACCCGGAACGGGAGGCGCAGAGCGCCGCCGCCCAGCGGTCTGCCGAAGTTGCGGTTTACCTCGTACTCGAATGCCTGCCGCTCCGGGTGGAAGCCGCGCACGTTCAGCAGCGTCGCGTCCGGGATAGGGTACTGGCCCCATCCCCGGAGCTCGTCCGGCCCGTGGAGCAGGTAGTCCAGCCCGGCTGTAATGTTGGTGGCTGTCAGCGTGAGCGTCGCACGACGCGTGTTCACGTTTCCCCGCGCCAGGAACTCGGCGCGCAGGTCGAGCGATGGCGACCAGGGCGTGTGGCATGAACCACTCTCCGCGATGCGCCCCGCCTGCTCGCGCAGGCACCGCCGAACTCCCGGGGGAGCCTCGTCCGCGAGCTCCGCGAGCGCGGCGGCGAAACGCGGATCAACATCGGACGTGGGCGGGAAGACGAACGCGCGGTCGTTGCCATACCCGTCGCCATTGACGTCTCCCGCCACCATGGGGGTGAACGGAAGCCCCGAAACCAGGCGCCCGACGAAGCTGACGCGCAGCCTCGGCGTTGGACGGCTGCTCAGGATTCCCTGAAACAGGTGCCGGTGAGCGAAAGGAGCGTCGACCCACTCGTACGACGTTGGATTCCCCGCCGTCCCCGCCCCGGCCGTGCTCGACGCGGGGAACCCCCCTTCGCGTTCCCGCGAATCCGTCAGCGTGTACGCGAGGCTCAGCAGCCCACGGTTAAGAAGGCCGTTCAGCGTCGCGGTGACCTGCGTGGTGCGGGACTCGCCGCGGGAGCCCAACTCGAGGACCGAACCCAGGTGGGGAGCGGTTCTCGACGCGCCGGGTGCGATCCCGCCCGTTGCGGGATCGATCTCGTACGGAGTTGCGTATACCGGGCGCCCCCCCTCTTGCCCCAGCTCGAACGCAGGGGACGCGACGAAGTTCAGCTCCGCCGCGCTGGGAAGGTGAGTGCCGCGGACGAGGAGCGCATCGAGGCCGAAGCCCCACCGCCGGGTGATCTTGCCGTTCGCGCCCAGCGACACGCGCCAGGTACGGGGTGCCCCGAACTTCGGATCGAAAAGGGTGGCGCGTGGTGCGGCACTCGAAAAGATGGAGGTACCGTCCGCGCAAGCGGAGGGGATCGCGGCCGGATCGGGGGCGTAGCGCCTCCAATCGGGTGTGGGGGCGGCAGGGCCGATGCACACGAGACTCGCCTCCCCTGCTCCCGTATCGCTCCACCGCGACGCAAGCGACGTGAGCGGAGCGACCCCGCCGAAGCCTCCCGCTCCACCCTCCAGCGTCCAGTTGCCGCGGCCTCTGGCATCGTAACGGAAGCCGAACCGGGGGGTGAGGAGCAGATCGGTGGGGACTTGCCCGCCCGTGCCGCCGCTCAGCGAATCCACGCCGGGGGCGAGACCGGAGCGCCTCCCGTATCGGGCGCCTTCCAGTCTCGCTCCGATGACGACGCCCAGCCGCTCGCCGACTCTCCAGCTGTCGCCCAGGTAGAGTGCGGCGGAGCGGCGGAGCGCCTCCGCCGGCTCATCGCCGATGTTGCGGGTGAAGGACGCAGGGTTCCCGCTCTCCAGGTCGGCCAGGCTGTTGAAGGTGAAGAGGCCTCCGCGGTTGGAGAGGCCGCCCGCCCGGGCGCGCTCCTCCTGCACGAGCAGCCCCGCTTTCACCAGGTGCCCGCCCATGGATACCTTCAACTCGTCCGCGGCTTCGAGGAGGGACCGCTCCTCGCGCATGGCGAACGGCACTCCACCGAAACCCAGCACGGAAGCCCCGGTGGTCCCGTCTTCCAGCGCAGAGCTCACCTGAACGGAGCCGGAGGGCGCGACCGCTTCCTCATCAGTACCCGAGTGCCCCGCCGACCGATACACACGCAGCTCGTTCGCCCACTGGCCCCACCCCGCGAGGTGCTGGAGGAGGATCCCCCCGTTCCGCGACCGCAGGCTGCCCGCGTCGCCCAGCAGGCGCAGGGGAGACGAGCCGAGCCCGGTGCCATCGAAGCCGCGCAGGTCGACTCGCGCAGCCAGCGACTGGTGCCTGGAGATGCTGAAGTCCAGCCTCGCAAGCGCCGATGCGAAGTCGCGCGAGCCGGAAGCCGCGGGTGGGTCGGCGTCGGGCACCACGCCCACGCGCCGGGAGATCTCGATCAGACGCCGCACGGAGTCGCCCGCCACGCCCAGCCGGCGCAATGCCGCGGAGTCCAGCAGCTCCAGCCCCGTAGCGGACGCGCTGCCGTGCGACAGATCGAGCGCGCCGTACACGAAGAGGCGGTCGCGCACCGGGGCGCCGCCGCCCCCGCCACTCAGGCGAAGCTGGCGCCCGCTACGCCCCGCGACGTTTCCTGGGGAACCACCGTAGCGAAACGCGGGGTCGTCCACGAACCCGCTCAGCGAGCCGCCCCACAGGTTCGTTCCGCTGATGGTGGTGGCCGCGATCTGCCCCCCGGAGAACTGCCCCCGCGACACGTCGTAGCTGTTGGTGAACACCCCGACGCTGCGGACGCCCTCCGACGGGAGGTTGCCTCCGCCGAAGGTGGCGCCGTCGAGCGTGGTGCCGTTCTGCTCCGGCCGCTGGCCGGCGATGGAGAGGCTGGTGCCGTCCGCGCCGGTGCGCATCACCCCCGGCTCCAGCGCCGCGATGTCGGCGAGACTCCCCGGGTCCACGGGGAAGTGCTCGCTGATCTCAGAGCTCCAGCGTGCTGCCTGTTCGCCGGCGGTCGGCTTGTCTCCGCCGGGCCTGATGACGGTGGTGCTCAGCGTGTCGAGTACGACCGCGCGCGGGCTGAGCCGGAGATCGCGACTGATGCGCGTGTCGCCTTCGGCACGCTCCACCGCCGCGCTGAACGGCAGGTAACCGAAAGCGCTCGCGCTCACCACGTACGACCCGCCCCCCCCGGGAACGATGAACCTGTACTGCCCCGCGGAGTTTGTCTGCACGACCTGTTCGCGCGCGCCCGGCACGGTCAGCCGCACGGTCGCCTGCGCGATGGGCGTGCTGTCGCGAGCGATCACGCGCCCCGTGACCGTGTCGGTGGCGGTCGGTTGCTGCGCCGCAGCCGGCACGGCAAGGGCGAGCAGCACGAGGAGAACGGAGGCGAGCCGCCCCGCTCGGAATCGCGGCGAGGCGGCTTTCACCGGGAGAACTCCTTCACGAACGCGCCTGTGCGCTCGCGATGCGCACGTACGCCTCCAGCGAATCCATCGGCGGCGTGCCTACCAGTCGCAGGCTGTTGATGAGGAGTGTGGGGGTGGCGCTCACGCGCAGTTTTCGGGCGGCTACCGTGTCCCGCTCCAGCGCCGCGACGGGGCCGGCCGCGTTAGCGCACTTCTGGAACGCGGAAAGGTCGGGCACCCCGGCTGACGCCGCGAAACGCTCCCAGGGAACGATGCCGATGGAATCGCGGGCAGCGAACAGCGCGTCGTGGAAGGGCTCGAAGCGCCCCTGTTCCGCCGCGCATTCGCTCGCCTTCGCGGCGTCCGCGGCGTGCACGTGACCCCGCACCGGGAAGTGACGGTAGACGACCGCCACCTCGCCGGGGTGAGCGCTTCGCACCTTCCGGAGCCGCTCCATCAGCACCGCGCAGTAGGGGCACTGGAAGTCCGAGAAGACGACAATCGTCACCGGCGCGTCGGCGGGACCCATCCGGTTCCCATCGCGGGCGAAGCTTTGCCACATCGGGACGTGAACGGGTGTGGCGGATATCGTGCTCGGACCGAAGAACTCACGGCGCACCACCAATCCGGTGGTCACCAGTGCGCAGGCGACCAGGACTACGAGCGCGGCGTTTAGTACTCGCTCGTTCACCCCCCCGGCCTCGGCGGACGCGCTGCGGCCACCAGGGTGACCTCGCGCTCTTCCTGTCCACGCCGGATCCGGTAAGTGTACCGCACTCCCGCCTGCACCCGTAGCGCCCCCTCTTCACGAGCATCGCGTCCGCCGATCTCAAGAATCTGATCGCCGGCCTCCAACCCGGCCCGGTGCGCCGGGGTGCCGGGAAGGACGGCAGAGATCACCGGATAGGCCGAACTCGCGCGCGGGACGGAGCCCATGGACATCGACATCGACATCTGGACGGTGAACCCCGTGTATCCAGGCGCCGCCGAGTCAGCCGTAGCCTTCGTAGCCGTACGTTCGCGCGGCGAAACGCCGGCCGCTGTCTGGGCACCCGCGCACCCGGCGCAGACGAGGAGAGTGGTGGAGCCGAGTAGAACGGCAAGAGCGGTTTTCCGCATGCTGACCCTGGTTCCGAAGAGGAGAACGTTCGCGGGTGTGGCCGCGGGCGCCCCCGGGGCCACACCTCGACCGACCGGGGGCGCGCCCGCTCCGCCGGACGGCACGGTTAGGGCGTGCAGGTGAAGTTAGCGGTGAAATTGCCCTGATCGTCCGACGAGCAGGAAGTGACTTGTCCGCCACTGTAGCCGTTCGCCTGGCAATAGCCATTGGCGTACCCTGCCGCGTAGGTGAGCTGGTCCACGCTGCACGTCGCCGCCGGCGCGGACGCTGCCGCGGGCGCCGCCAGGAAGACCGAGCTGGTGAGGGTGATGGCGGCCGCGGCGAAGCACGCTCCGAGCTTTACACTCTTCATGTTATCCCCTGTGGACCGGCGTGTGAAAATTGGCACTTCGCTACTGAGCGCCGGGCGTCAAGCTGACGCCAGCTCTCGGGTGAGGTACGTCGCGAGGTGCAGAGAGTCGCGCAAAAACAGCGTAACAAGCTAACGCGCAACTGTCAAGAAGCGGAAAAGTTGTGTGGTTCGGCCGGCCGGCTGTTGGCCCCTCCAAAGCGCGGCCAATCACCGGATCTTTGTCCCGAATCCTGTAGGTACAGCCGTGGTTTCAGCCCTGGGCTGCACCACACGCCCGCGCGCCGGTGGCCCGATGGTCATTCAGGGCGGACTAGCCGCGGGCCACCGAAACACAGTGCCTTTTCACCCCGGGCGTGAGATTCGCCGTCACCTCTCCCGCTCCTCTCCAGCGCCAGGAGCGTCGTCTTCGCGCTGATCCCGCCCGCGTACCCTGTCGGCGTGCCGTCCGCGCCGATGACGCGGTGGCAGGGGACGACGATGGGGAGCGGGTTGGTGGCGTTTGCGCGGCCCACGGCGCGCGATGCCCTGGGACGGCCGACGCGCTCGGCCAGGGCGCGGTAGCTGACGGTGGCGCCGTACGGGATGCGGCGCAGCTCGTCCCATACGGCGCGCTGGAAGTCGGTGCCGCGCGGGGCGAGCGGCAGGTCGAAGCTGCGCCGCTCGCCGCGGAAGTACTCGGCGAGCTGCGCGGCCGCGGGGGCGCCGCGGGCGTCGTCCCACGCCACGCCATCGGGCACCGGCTGGTGGGGGAAGAGGAGGCGCGCCAGGGCGCCGTCTTCGTCCACCAGCGCCACCAGGGCGCCGATGGGGGTGTCGATGCGCGTCGCGAAGAGGCTCATGCGGGGTCTCCCAGGCTCATCCATAAGTGAAAGGTTGCCAGGCTGCGGAACGGCGCAAAGGGCTCCATCAGCGCCCTCACCTCGTCCGCGCCGGGCCGGTGGTCCAGCCCGAAGAAGTTCATCAGCCCCGTGGAGAGGCCCGTGTCGCCGACCGGAACGCAGTCCGCGAAGCCGCACGCACGCATCATGAAGTAGTGCACGCTCCACGGCCCGAAGCCGCGCACCGCCCCCAGCCGCCGCTCAACCTCGGTGGCGGGCGCGTCCGCGAAGCCGTCCAGCGGCAGTTCGCCCGAGACCGCCAGGCGCGCGGTGTCCACCAGGTACTCGGCCTTGCGGCGCGAGAAGCGGAGCGCGGTGAGGTCGTCGTAGCCGAGCGCCGCCACCGCCTCGGCCGTGGGGTGCGCGCGGAGGCCCCGGCCTGCTTCGTCGCCGCACAGCCGGGCCAGGTCGCGGCGCAGCGCGTAGGCGAAGGGGAGGTTGACCTGCTGCCCCGCGATCGCCCACACGATCCCCTCGAACGCATCGGCCGTCTGCGGGATGCGCAGGCCGCGGCGCCCCTCGATCAGCGGCAGGAACACCGGGTTCTCCGCCAGCCGCCGCTCGAATGGCGCGGGGTCCATCGTGAGGCCCAGGAGGCGCAGCGAGATGGCGTGGGCCTGGCGCATCGCGTCGACATGGGGCTCGTGCGCGGCCTCCACGCGGCAGCGGACGCGGCCCTCCGCGACCTCCATCGACAGCACCGCCGGGTGGCTGGCGAGGCGCACGGCCTTGTACGCGGTGCCGCCTTCCACCCGCTCCACCGCGCTCTCCGCGCCGCGCCCGATCACGCGCAGCGCGGAGCCGGCCTGGAAGTCATCGGGCAGGGTGAGCGTGAACGTGTCCGAGCCTCCCAGGCGGCGGTACTCGCCAGGGGTGAGGGCGGTATGGCGGCGGAAGTTCTCGTGGAAGGCGGAGAGGCTCTCGAATCCGGCCGCGTACGCCGCCCCGGTCGCTCCTTCGCCTTCCGAGAGCGCGCGGCAGGCGGCGCGGACGCGCTCGCGGGCCAGGAAGGCGGCGGGCGTGGTGTGGTGATGGCGCCGGAAGAGCGCGTTCAGCTTCGTTGCCCCGATGCCGGAGGCGGTGACGAGCGCGGCGGCATCGGCGAATGCGGCGGGCCTGCGCCGGATCTCGGCCACCAGCGTGGCGAGGAGGTGGAGGTCCGGATCGTATTCCTGGTAGAAGTGGTCCGGCCGGCAGCGGCGGCAGGGGCGCAGGCCGGCCGTGCGCGCCTCGTCCTCGCTGCCGAAGAATCGCACGTTCTCCGGCCGCGGCTTGCGCGCCGTGCACGAGGGGAGGCAGTAGATCCCCGTCGTCAGCACGCCGGTGAGGAAGCGCCCGTTGGCCGTGCGGTCGCGCCCGTAGAAGCGCGCCATCATCTCGTCGTGGGTCAGCGTCATGCGGACAGTCTAACACGGCGGTGGGGGGTTGTCGTCCTGATTCGGCCGCTGGAACCCTCACCCCCGCTCGTTCCTCGCTGCCCCCTCTCCCGATAACGGGAGAGGGCTGCGCCCTCGCCGTTATCAAGAGAGGGGGCGGGCACCACGTGGATGGCATTGTCCCCAATCGCGCACAAGAATCCGGTAGGGGCAGACCTGCGTGTCTGCCCACCGCCCGCCCCACGCCAATCCGCGCCTTCCGCACCAACGTCTACCGCGGCGGAACCAGGATCTGAACCGGGGCCCAGGGCTCGGCCGCAAACGGGGTGTGCTCGACCGCGTCCCCATTGAGATGCGCGATGACCGCGGAGCCGTCTTCGGCGGCGACGCGGAGGCGGCGGACGCGCAGGGTGCGGACGCCGGGGATGCGCAGGTGGGCGGTGCCCGGAAGCTGGATGCCGAGCCAGAACGCCGCCATCCTCGCGCGCGAACGGCCGCTGAACAGCACCAGGTCGATGCACCCGTCCTCGGGATCGGCGGCGGGGGCGACGGTGTGGGTGCCGGCGAAGCGGCGCGTGATCGTGGCAAGCGCCTGCGTGGCGGGGAGATCGAAGGGGCGCCCATCGCCGTCTTCGCCGGTCACGCGCAGCGCGGGGAAGTCGTAGCGCGCCCACTCCAGCACCCCCCGCGCGCCGATCGCGGGGAAGCCGAGCGTGCGCTTCATGCCGAGCGAGACGCGCTCCATCACCCGCGCCTCGAAGCCCACTCCCAGCCCGAGCAGCGCGGCCCGCTCCCCGACTCGCCACGTACGAAACGCGCGCCGCCCCGGATGGCGGGTGAGCGCGTCGAGGGCGGGGCCGGCGCCGTTCGGGATGCCGCACTCCGCCGCGACGACGTTCACCGTGCCGCTGGGGAGGATGCCGAGCGGGACGTCGCTCCCCACCAGCGCCGTGGCGGCCTGCCCCAGCGTCCCGTCGCCGCCGCAGACCCACACCGCCTCCACCTCGGGCGACAGGTGCTCGCGGACGAGGTGCGTGGCGTGGTCCTGTCCTTCGGTGATGAGGAGCTCCGCCGTCCATCCGCGGCGCTCCAGCTCGCGGAGCACGGACGCGGGTGAGGGATGCCGCCAGCGCTGGCCGGCGGCGGGGTTGTAGATCAGGAGCGAGCGCGGCATCGATGCAAGGGTGCGGGTGAGGGCCCGCGCCTATGCAACCACCCGGCCGCGTCGTCAGTCGTCGCGTCGCACAGGCATCCTGGGAGGCATTTGGTCCGGTGAGATGCGCCACTCGGAGAACGTCTGCTGCTGCACGAAGAAGCGCCCCCGGTTCGTTCGCCTCCAGTAGCGGTACGATCTCGGAAGGAGCAGGGCGCCGGAGACGATCCGGGGTGGCAGGAACTCTACTTCGGAACCCGCGTCCTCGTTCAAGGTGGGTGTGAGATACCGCCACCTCGCACGCATCAGCTCACGCGCGGGGGACAGCGTGAGGGTCCCTTCAATCCGCGTTCGAGCGCGCCCGTTTTCCGAGCGCGAGCAGAAGCCGAGAACGGTGGCTCCGCCGACGGTACTCACGATGTTAATTGTATGAAGCTCGGCGAACCGCGACTCGGCGAAGTGCTGTGCGATCGCGAGCTGGAGGGGTGCATAGAACCATTGAACATAGGCCTCCCCCATACCTCCGTTGATCCGCATCGCATATCCGTCCCGGGCGATGATGTCGCGCCACACGCCCCATGTCGGTGTGCCTGAGTACTGCCAGGTGCGTTGTTGCGGTTCGACCTCACCAACTTCGTCGATCTGTTCGAACGGGACAGTCGCGCGGACCAGGGTGCCGAGGGAGTGGAAGTAGACGGTTCCTGACGGCTTCGGGTACCGCGCCCGCATCGCCTCCCAGAGAGCCCGCGCAGCCGGATCCTCGCGGTTCGGGCACACACGCTTCCCGGCCGCCACGACGATCCGCGTCAGTTGCAGCGCCATCGAACGAAGTGCGATCACGACACTCGTGTCCCCGCGGATCGCGAGCGCGCTGTTCTCGTACCCGATTCTCCGGACGAACAGCCCGGTTGGGGGCGTGGTGCGGTCGGTCTGGAGTTGAAAGGCGCCCAGCGAGTCGGTTCGCGTCTCCCGGATGCGCCGCAAGCCGCTCCACATCTCGACGGTGGCAGCGGGGATGGCGTTCCCCAGGCTGTCGACGACCGAGCCCCGAACCTGGGCGGCGGCGGTCGGGGCGCACAACGCGAGAAGGAGCAAAGGTAGGGCAATGATCCGCCACGTCGTGGTGGGGTGCATGATTGGGCGGCGGGTGTAGAGCAGGAGGAATCGGGCGGCGGGGAACGGGCTGTTCGGACCTGTTAGCGGGCTACGATGCGGGGGAGGGCACGGGCAGCCACGCGGGGCTGCCCCTACGACGGGACGTGCACGATATCGCGATCTTTCGGGAAGGGAGACGGTGGGCGCGATGAAACGCGCTCGGATGGAGGATTGGTTATCTGCCGCCGCCACGGCGCAGGCCGCGGCCGGAGCGCGCTCCGGTCACGGCGCCGTTGCGGACGACGGGGGTGCCGTTGACGATGACGTGGCGGATGCCGACGGAGGTCTGGACGGGGTTCTCAAAGGTAGCGCGGTCGCAGACGGTGGCGGGGTCGAAGAGGGTGAGGTCGGCGTACATGCCGGCCTTCACCACGCCGCGGTCCGCCAGGCCCACGCGCGATGCGGGGAGCGCGGTGAACTTGCGCACGGCGTCTTCCAGGGTGATCACCTGGCGCTCGCGCACGTAGCGGCATAGGATGCGCGGAAAGGTGCCGTACGCGCGCGGGTGCGGGCGGCTGGTGACCGTGGAGTCGGCGGCGCGGGCGCCGGCGTCCATCCCCACGCTCACCCACGGCTGCTTCATCCCCCATTCCAGGTCCTCTTCGGACATGGAGAAGTAGATGGCGGCGGTCTGGGCGCGGTCGGCCAGCAGGACGTCGAAGAGGGCGTCGACCACTTCCTGGCCGCGCGCCTCCGCCAACTGACTGAGGCGCATCCCCTGGTAGCGGCGCAGCGAGTCCGCGCCGACGGAGGCGATCATCACGCCGCTGGGCCCACCCGCGGAGGTGCCGATCCGCCAGTCCGTGCCGCCGCCGGAGAGCTCGGCGCGCAGGCGGGCGCGGGTGGCGGGATCGCGCAGTCGGGCGAGGAGCGAGTCGGTACCCCCGGCGTGCGCCCAGTTCGGGATGGTGGCGTCCAGCCCGGTGCCCGACGCGATGTACGGGTACTGGTCCGCCGTCACGTCCACGCCGCGAGCGCGGGCGGCTTCGATGGCGGCGACGGCGGGGCGCATCTTCCCCCAGTTGGCGCGGCCGGATGCCTTGAGGTGGTGGATCTGCACCCACGTCCCCGCCCCCTCGCCGATGGCGATCGCCTCGTTGATCGCCTCCACGAGCCGGTCGCCCTCGGAGCGGATGTGCGACGCGTACCCGCCGCCGTAGCGCGCCGCCACGCGCGCCAACTCCGTCACCTCCTCGGTGCTGGCGTACGATGCGGGCGCGTAGATGAGGCCGCTGGAGAGCCCCATCGCCCCCTGCTGCATCGCGCCCTCCACGAGCCCCTTCATCTGCTCCACCTCGGCGGGCGTCGCGGGGCGGTCCGCGTCGCCGATCACGTAGCGCCGCACCGAGCCCACGGTTACGAACGTGCCCAGGTTGATGGCGGGGCGGGCGCGGTCGAGCGCCGCGAAGTAGCCGTCGAGGTCGGTCCAGGTGACGCGGGGGCGGGACTCGGACGGGAGCTCGCGGAGCGTGTTCTCGTTGACCGGCACCACGCTGGTCACCTCGCCGGTGATCTCGGTGGTGACGCCCTGCGTGATCTTGGAGATGGCGCGCGGATCGGAGAGGAGCGGGTACTCCGAGTGGCCGAGCATGTCGATGAAGCCCGGCGCCACGACGAGCCCCGCGGCGTCGATGGTGTCGCGCGCGCGGGCACCCGGCAACAGCCCCACGGCCACGATCCGGTCCCGGCGCACCGCCACGTCGCCACGATACCAGGGGCTCCCGGTGCCGTCCACGATGCGCCCCCCGCGGATCAGCAGGTCGTACGGCGCATCGGGCGCGGGCCCCGTGCGCGGCGGGTTCGCGCAGGAAGCGAGCAGCGCCAGAGCGACGGCGGCGAGGCGAATCGAGTTGCGCATGCGGATGTGTGGGAGGGGGAGATTTCGGGGGAGAAGGCCGGCAGGGCCCCTCCCCGCTCGTTCCTCGCTGCCCCTCCCCCAAAACAACCTGGGGGAGGGGCGTTGGCGTGCATCGGGCGCGGGGTTCGTCGCGGGGGAGGGCACGGGCAGCCACGCGGGGCTGCCCCTACCAGGCATCGGTGTGAACGACGGAGGCGGTGCAGCCGTGCTGTTCTCCCCAGGGCCCTCGCGACCCAAGCCCCCTCTCTCGATGACAGGAGGGCGGAGCCCTCTCCTGTTATCGGGAGAGGGGGCAGGCGAGTGTAACGAGCCGGGGGGAGGGCTACCGCATCGCCAGCGCCAGCGCCCCCGCGACCGCATCCGCGACAGGCTCTCGCACGCGGAACTCCTGCGGCCCGCCCGCGAGCGCCTCCGTCACCAGGCGTGCGTACAGAGGGGACGACAGGACACCGCCGTGGAAGACGACGGAGACCGGCGCCGTCCAGGGGCCCAGGACGCGGGCCAGGGCGCGCGGGTGCAGCGCCAGCTCCCCCGCTTCATGGCGCAGCACCTCCAGCGCGACGCCGTCGCCTGCGTCTGCGGCGGCGGTGACGTGGCGGGAGAGCGCGGCGATGTCGCCCTTGGCCGCGCGGCCCACCCACGGCGGAATGCCGCTGGCGGTGTCCACCCCCATCTCCGCCATCAGGCTGGCGAGGAGGGTGGTGGCGGGGCCGCGCCCGTCGGCGGCGCGCAGGGCGGCGATGATGCCGGAGCGGCCGATCGAATAGCCGCTCCCCTCGTCGCCCACGAACATCCCCCACCCGCCGCACCGCTCCACCCGCCCGTCCTCGCCGCGCCCGAACGCCACGGAGCCGGTGCCCGCGATGATCAGCACGCCGGCCCCGCCGCCCAGGGCGCCCTCCAGCGCGATCTCGCCGTCCGTCACGATCCGCACGCGGCCCGCCACACCCTCGGCGGCGAGGGCGTTCTCGACGGCGAGGCGCTCCGTCTCGTTCCCCACGCCCGCCAGGCCGGCGCAGAGGGCGGCGGGGGGATCGGTGAGCCCCGCATCCGCCATGGCGCCGCGCACCAGGCCGGCCACCAGCGCGGCGCTGGCGAGGGGGTTGCGCGGGTCCACCAGCCCCGCGCCGCCCACCCGCCTCAGGATCTCGCGCCCGGAACCGTCCGCGAGCACCAGCGTGGTGCGGGTGCCGCCGCCGTCCACTCCCGCAAAGGTCTCCACTCCGCTACCCCGCGGCGCCGGCCAGCACGACCCCGCGGGCACCCGGTACGTCCGAAGCGCGGCGGTGGCGGGGCGGGCGGGCGAGGCCGCTGGTGGAGATCGTCTCCTGCTCCACCGGCTGGCCGTTCTTGCGCACCACGTACGCCTCCATGGCGAAGTACTCGGGCAGGCCCAGCTGGTCCACGATGCGCGCCGTGCCCGTGTTGCGCTCCTCCACCCGCTGCCAGAACTCGCGCTCGTCCTGCCCGGGGAAGGGCGCCTTGTCCTTCTGGCTCTGGTGCTTGTAGATCGCCAGGATCTTGGTGCGCAGCTCCTCCTCGCTGAGCGGCACCAGGATGTCCGCGTCGCTCACGCTCCACTCCTGCCAGGCGCCGCGGTAGTACCAGACCTCGGGCTGCTCGCCGCTGTACTGCTGAAGGGCGCGCTCCACCGCCTCCAGGCACATGCGGTGGGTGCCGTGCGGGTCCGAAAGGTCGCCCGCCACGTAGATCAGCTCCGGCCGCTGCTCCTCCAGCAGGCGCAGGACGATGGCCACGTCGTCGGGCCCGATGGGGTCCTTGCGCACCTTCCCCGTCTGGTAGAAGGGGAGCTTGAGGAAGCACGCCTGGTCGCGCGTCATCCCGAACGTCTCGATGCCGGAGACGGCCTCGGCCTCGCGGATGCGCTGCTTGATCGTCTGCACCTCGGGGATGTCCACCTGCCCCGGGTGCTTGCTGTCCAGGAACGACTCCATCCGCTGCGTGAGGTCCAGCAGCTCGCCGCCGTTGGCGAAGTCGCTGCCGAAGCGCTGCAGGAAGTCCAGGTAGCGGCGCACCTCGTGGTCGAACACGGCGATGTTCCCCGACGTCTGGTACGCCACGACGATGTCGTTCTCGTTCTGGTGCAGCTTGTTGAGGATGCCGCCCATCGAGATGACGTCGTCGTCCGGGTGCGGGCTGAAGACGATGATGCGCTTCCCCTGCGGCAGCTTGCTGCGCCCGCGGATCTTGGAGATCAGCGCGTTGAACACCTCGCCGTTCAGCGGCCCGGCCGATCCGTAGCGGGCCAGCAGGGCGCTCAGGTGGTTCTCGCGGTAGTCCTCGGGGTCCAGCTTCAGGATGCTCTTCCCCGTGGTCTGGCTCAGCCAGATCACCGCCTCGATCTCCAGCTTGCGCGTCCACGTCACCTCGCCCACCACCCACGGCGTCTTGATGCGCGTGAGCTCGGCGGCGGCGGCCGGGTCCAGGTAAAAGGTGGCGTTGACGTGGTCCTGCAGGTACGTGGCGGCCACGTCCGGGTCCGGCTCCCCCTCCACCGAGCGGCGCACGATGGCGGCCTTGTGCTCGCCCGTGGCCACCAGCGCGATCTCGCGCGCGTCCAGGATGGAGGCCACCCCCATCGTCACCGCCTCGGCGGGGACGTTGTCCTCGCCAAAGAAGTCGGCCGCGGCGTCGCGCCGGGTTACCGTGTCGAGCGCGATCAGCCGGGTGCGGCTGTTGACGCCCGAGCCCGGCTCGTTGAAGCCGATGTGCCCCGTCTTGCCGATCCCCAGGATCTGGAAGTCGATGCCGCCGGCCGCGCGGATGGCATCCTCGTACTCCGCGCACGCCTCCTCCACCCGCGCGCGCTCGATGTTGCCGGGCGGGAGGTGGGCGTTCCCCTGGGGGATGTTGATGTGGTCGAAGAGGTTCTCCCGCATGTACCGGTGGTAGCTGTGGATGCTCTCCGGGTCCATGGGGTAGTACTCGTCCAGGTTGAAGGAGACGACGTTGGAGAAGTCGAGCCCTTCTTCCCTGTGCAGCCGGATCAGCTCTCGGTAGATGCCGATGGGCGTGCTCCCGGTGGCGAGCCCCAGTACCGCGGGCCGCCCCTGTGCGTTGCGCTCGCGGACGATCTCCGCGATGCGCCGTGCGATGGTGTTGGCGATCTGGTCGTACTCTACGATGACGACGGGGACGCGCTCACGGGTCTGCGCCATGCCACCTCGTTCGGGGTTTGCTGGTTCGTCTGTGGGCGCCCTCCGCGCGCCACGCAAGCCCCCTTTCTAGCACGGAAGATGGCCCGGCGCAAGGACAAACGATGTAACAGCGAACTAGTGCCAAGTGCCAAGTGCCAAGTGCCTCCCCCCCTTTTTGTCATCCTGAGGAAGCCGCCCAACCGATCCCGCCGTCAGACCACACTCCTGCGGCGCCCGAAGGATCTAGCCCGCGAGGCAGGAG
>DASVTZ010000001.1 GCA_036387335.1 Longimicrobium sp. | reverse complement strand
GCGCCACCAGGCTGCGGTTGTCGCTCAGCACCACCGTGATCTTGTCCGCCCCCTCCACCACGTGGTTGTTCGTGATGATGTAGCCGTCCGGACTGATGATGAACCCCGACCCGCTCCCCTGCTGCGGCCCCCGCCCCCCGCCCCCGTCCGGCACGTCGAAGGGGAGCATCTCGCGGAGCTCCTCAGGGATGTCGCGGCGGTTGGAGGTACGGCGTGCCACGCGCTCCATCTCGATGGCGACCACCGCGGGCGTCACCGACTCGGCGATGCTGATGAACGCCTGGCTCAGCTCGGCCACGGGGCGCACGTCCTGCCGCGTGGGCTGGGCGGGCGTCTGCAACAGCGCCTCGGCGTGCATTCCCGGGGTGAACTGTAGGCCGGAAGCCAGCAGCAGTCCGCCGGCGAAGGCGCCGGCGGTCAGGCCGGCGACGTGGGTACGGTTGAAGCGGCGCTCAGGCATTGCACGCTCGTATCGAAAGGGGTACCGGGACGTCCCGGTGCCGTGAGGAGGGCTCCCAACAAGTAACCCGCCGCGCGTCTCCGGTTCCCCTGGGCGGCCTGCAAAAGCCCGGCCGGGGAACCGCAACAGCGGCCTCACGCGGAGGCGCGGAGACGCAGAGAGGAAAGAGAAGCGCGGTCGCTCATTGTTCCTCTTCCGCGTCTCCGCGCCTCCGCGTGAGACATGCGGTTACGAACTCAGGGGCGGCACCCGTGCTGGCTGCCGCCCCCGATTCCGATGATGCGATGAGTTAGCGCACTCACGCACCAACGCACTCACGCACCGCCGTTACTTCTTGTCGTCCTCGACGATCTCGTAGTCCGCCTCGATCACGTCGTCCTGCGGGACGGTGGCGCGGGCGGTGTCGTCGTCGTCGAAGCCGGCGCCCGCCGTGGCGCCGCCCGAGAAGCCCGCATCCGCGCCCTCGGCCGACGCAGACTGCGCCGCGTAGATGCTGGCGCCCGCCGCGGCGAAGGCCTGCTGGAGCGCCTCCGTTGCCCCGCGCACCTCGCCCAGGTCGTCCTGCTTCAGCGCCTTGCGGGCACGCTCCATCGCCTCGTTCAGCGCCGTCTTGGCCGACTCGTCCAGCTTGTCCTGCCACTCCGCCGAGTCCTTTTCCACGCGGTAGACCATGGAGTCCAGCTGGTTGCGGGCCTCGACGGCCTCGCGGCGAGTCTTGTCCTCGCTGGCGTGGGCCTCCGCGTCCTTGACCATCCGCTCGATCTCGGCCTCGCTCATCCCGCTGCTGGCTTCGATGCGGATCTTCTGCTCCTTGCCCGTCGCCCGGTCCTTGGCGGAGACGTGCAGGATGCCGTTCGCGTCGATGTCGAAGGTGACCTCCACCTGCGGCATCCCGCGCGGTGCGGGCGGAATCCCCGTGAGCTGGAATTTGCCGATGGTCTTGTTGTACATCGCCATCTCGCGCTCACCCTGCAGCACGTGGATCTCCACCGTGGTCTGGCTGTCCTCGGCCGTCGAGAACGTCTCGCTCTTCTTGGTGGGGATCGTGGTGTTGCGCTCGATCAGCTTGGTGAACACGCCGCCCAGCGTCTCGATGCCCAGCGACAGCGGGATCACGTCCAGCAGCAGCACGTCCTTGACCTCGCCGGCCAGCACGCCGCCCTGGATCGCCGCGCCCACGGCCACCACCTCGTCCGGGTTGACGCCGCGGTGCGGGTCCTTGCCGAAGAAGCTCTTGACCACTTCCTGGATCTTGGGGATGCGGGTGGAGCCGCCCACCAGGATCACCTCGTCGATCTCGCCCGGCTTCAGCCCCGCGTCTTTGAGCGCCTTCTCCATCGGCCCGATGGTGCGCTGCACCAGGTCGTCCACCAGCGACTCGAACTTGGCGCGGCTCAGCGTCACGTTCAGGTGCTTGGGGCCTTCCTGCGTCGCGGTGATGAAGGGAAGGTTGATGTCCGTCGACATGGTGGTCGACAGCTCCATCTTCGCCTTCTCCGCGGCTTCCTTGAGGCGCTGGAGCGCCATCGGGTCCTTGGAAAGGTCGATCCCCTGGTCCTTGCGGAACTCCTCCACGAGCCAGTCGATCACGCGCTGGTCGAAGTCGTCGCCGCCCAGGTGGGTGTCGCCGTTGGTGGCCTTCACCTCGAAGACGCCCTCGCCCAGCTCCAGCACCGAGATGTCGTAGGTGCCGCCGCCCAGGTCGTACACGGCGATCTTCTCGTCCTTCTTCTTGTCGAGCCCGTACGCCAGCGCGGCGGCGGTCGGCTCGTTGATGATGCGCAGCACCTCGAGGCCCGCCACCTTGCCGGCGTCCTTGGTGGCCTGCCGCTGCGCGTCGTTGAAGTACGCGGGCACGGTGATCACGGCCTGCGTGACGGTCTGGCCCAGGTAGTCCTCCGCGGTCTGCTTCATCTTCTGGAGGATCATCGCCGAGATCTCGGGCGGCGTGTAGGTCTTCCCCGTGTTGGGGATCTCGACCTGCGCCATCCCGTTGGCCCCCGACGTGACCTTGTACGGCACCTTCTTCTGCTCCTCGCTCACCTCGCCGGCCTTGCGGCCCACGAAGCGCTTGATGGAGAAGACGGTGTTGGTGGGGTTGGTGATTGCCTGGCGGCGGGCCACCTGGCCCACGAGGCGCTCCCCGTCCTTGGTGAAGGCGACCACTGAGGGGGTGGTGCGCCCGCCTTCGGCGTTGGGGATCACCACCGGGTCGCCGCCTTCCATCACGGCGACGACGGAGTTGGTGGTCCCAAGATCGATCCCAATGACCTTCGCCATGGGCTCTCCTGACGTAGTTGGTTTGCGTTGAAATCGGCGCGCGGACCGCCGTGCATCACGCACTGCGGCGCGCCGAACGTCCGAGGAAAAGGCAACGGGCGTGCCGCAGCAAGGGCCGTTTTTCCTGTGCTTTTGGCAGAGACAACGCAGCCGTCCGCCATTGTGGCGCATGGTACGGAGTGCGGTTCCGAGCGGTCTGATGTATCTTTGTGGGATGATCAGGCCCAGAGTGTACGTCGAGACTACGATTCCCAGCGCGTACTTCGAAGTACGCACCGCCGCCACTGTCGTTGCGCGTAGGGAATGGACGCGCGAGTGGTGGGCGGGAGCTGCTGATCGGTACGAGCTTGTCACGAGCACCGCGGTCATCGACGAGCTTTCCGGCGGTCGTGCCGAACGGGTTGGGGAGCGCGTGGCTCTAATCGCGCATCTTCGTCTGCTGCCCGTCCTGCCAGGGGTGATAGAGACTGTCCAGTCGTATCTGCGGCACAAGCTCATGCCCCTGGATCCCGGAGGAGACGCGCTCCACCTTGCGCTCGCATCATACCATAAGTGCGACTTCCTGGTCACCTGGAACTGCCAGCACCTGGCTAACGCGAACAAATTTGGGCACATCCGTCGCATCAACACCCTGCTCGGCCTGTACGTCCCTGCGCTTGTGACGCCACTTGAGCTGCTTGGAGAGAACGATGCCAACTCCTGATCCGATTGTGGACGAGGTTCGCCGGGTGCGCCACGAAATCTCCGCGCGGTTCGGGCACGATCCAGTGCGCTTGGCGGAGTATTACATGGAGCTCCAGGAGCAGTATCGCGATCGGCTCGTAGACCCGCCGAAGCCTCCCCAAGCCGGCAAGTCGGCAGCCTGACACGCCGGCTGCCAGCGCGATTCAAGCGTCCCATCACGATGCGCCACCCTCTATTCGCTGCGATGGTCCTCGCAGCGTGCTCGCCCGGAGCGCCCCCGCCGCCGGAAGTGCCGCCCGAGCCGCCGCGGCTGGTGTCGTTCGCGCCGGATGCGGGGGACGCGGCGGTGCCCGAGGCGCTGCGCGGGTTCTGCCAGGGCGAGCGCGCGGGCAATCCCGTGGCGAAGACGTACGCGCCGCGCGACTACCGCTGGACGCGTCCGCTCCCCGCGCTGGCGTGGTCGGGATACGCGCAGGGGGGGACGCGCTTTCGCGTGCCGCTGCGCTGCGTGGTGCGCACGCAGGCGGAGTGGTCGGCGGTACGCGCGTACAGCGGGCTGCCGGACCGCGCGCTGCGCCCCGTGGACTTCGACACCCACCTGGTGATCGTGGCGACGCAGGGCGCTCTCCCCGGCGGCTACGTCTCGGTGGACTCGCTCTACTTCCGCGGCGACACGGTGACGGCGGTGATCCTCCAGAGCCGCACCAGCAGGCCGGCGCCGGGGCGCGGCATCAGCACCGTGCCCCTCTCGCTGGTGCAGGTGCCGCGCAGGCCGGCCACGGTGGAGTTCGTGGAGCGGGCACGGCGCCGTTGACGGACGCGGGCGGCGCATCCAAGTTGCCGTCTCAACCTTTCCCGGAGGAGCGATGACGGCCGGAGCCGCGAACGACATCCACGAGACGATCACCTTCCTGCGCGAGCGGGTGACGCGCGCGCCGCACGCCATCCTCGTGCTCGGCTCCGGCCTCGGCGGCCTGGCCGACGAGATCGAGGACGCCGTGCGCATTCCCTTCGGCGGCATCCCCGGCTTTCCGCGGCGGACGCAGGAGCTGGCGGGCCACGCTGGGACGCTGGTGGTGGGGCGCTGGGCCGGCGTCGAGGTGGCGACGATGCAGGGCCGCTTCCACCTCTACGAAGGATGGCAGCCGCGTGACGTCGCCCTTCCCGTGCGCGCGCTGGTGGCGCTGGGGGCGGAGGTGATGCTCCTGACCAACGCGGCCGGCGGCGTGCGCCCCGGGATGACGCCGGGCGACCTGATGATCATCGCCGACCACATCAACCTGATGGGCGGCAACCCGCTGATCGGCGCCGTCCTGCCAGGCGAGCAGCGCTTCCCGGACATGAGCGACCCATACGACTCCGAGTTCCGCCGCATTGCCGAGGAGGTGGCGCTGGAGCTGGGCATCCCGGTTTCGCAGGGTGTGTACGCGGGGCTCCCCGGCCCCAGCTACGAGACCCCCGCCGAAATCCGCATGCTCGCGCGCCTGGGTGCCGACGCGGTCGGGATGTCGACCGTCCCCGAGGTGATCGTGGGGCGGGCGCTGGGGGTGCGCTGCTTCGGCATCTCGTGCATCACGAATCTGGCCGCGGGGCTGGGCGGCTCGCATCTTTCGCACGACGAGGTGATGGAGGTGGGCGCCCGCGTCCGCGACCGGCTGGCGGCGCTGGTGCGCGGCATCCTCCCCCGGATCGCGGGGTCGAACCTGCCTTCCGAGGCCGCGAGCTGAACGGCAACTGCTTGGCTCACGCGGAGACGCGGAGACGCAGAGGAGAGACGACGAAGAAGGGCTGTTGAGCTGCCCTTCGTCCGTGTCTCCCCGTGCGACGGTTCTAGTGATTGAATCCTGGGCCCGCGACCATCCGTACCCTGCTCCACCTGGCGAGTTTACGGGCACCGCATCGTTCGCCCACTCGCCGTTCCCGTGAGGAGTCACCTCCTCCCTCCCCACCCCTCCCCTGGAGCCTGAGATCATGGACATTGGAGCCCTGACCGGACTGATCGCGGTCACCCTCGGCATCATGGTGGTGCTGGTCCCCGTCATCGGCCTGACCGCGCGCTTCGCCCTGAAGCCGATCGTCGAAGCCTTTGCCCGCGTGAAGGAGATGAAGGGCGAGGAGCAAAAGGTTGCGCTGATGGAGCAGCGGATCGCCCTGCTGGAGGAGCACCTCCACAGCATCGACCGCAACGTCGGCGCCCTTCAGGAAGACGCGGATTTCCGCCGCCAGCTCGAGTCCGGATCGCAGGAGCGGACCACGCCGTACGCCGGGTAGGGCCTCGCCTGGCGGTTTACATCTTCGACCCTCTCCCACAACTCGCCGTGGGAGAGGGGATTTTTTTGGGCCTGCGTGTCGGGGCGGGGTTCGTCGAGGCGGCGGGCACGGGCAGCCACGCGGGGCTGCCCCTACGGGATCTGTCCCCGTAGGGCGGAGATCGCGGTGGGGGCGAGGGCGGGCAGACACGCAGGTCTGCCCCTACGGTTATCGGTGTGCGCCGACGGGGCACGGAGCCGCGCCGGGCACGGGCGCGAGGAATCGCGCCCCTACCGATCATGGCCCCCGGGCCGGAGCCGCGCCGATCGAGACCGCTTCAGCGGTCTTCCCGTTGTTCCAGCCGGGGGATTTATCCCCCGGTGGTCCGCGCCCGGTGGGGTGCGCGCGGTCCCACCCCCAAACCTGCGAAGGCAGGTTTCCCGCGGTTGTTGCAGCGGTTTCAACCGCCGGGATCCAAGGGTTTCACCCAGAGCCTTCAGAGGGGTTTCCCCCCATTCCCCAAAAACACCACGCCCCCGGATGCCTTTGAGCATCCGGGGGCGTCGCGTTACGGAGGTGCCGGAGGGGTCGTGGAGACGTTCTCCGGCGGGGGTGGGGGCGGCGGGAGGCCGGTGGGGGTCGACTTCTCCCCCGGCGCGGGCTCGGTGCGCGGACGCGGACGCTGGATCGCCTCGTCGCGCTTGCGGGAGCGGCCGTACTCCCAACGGCGGCGCACGTCCAGCGAGCCCTGGTAGTCGCGGTTGCGCAGATTCTGCTGCAGGATCGGATCGCGGCGCACCGGCTCCACGGCCAGGCGCAGGCTCAACGTGCGCGTGATCTCCCAGTCCAGCGCCAGGCCGAAGCGGCGCGCCCCGTTCTCGGTCGAGAAGATGTTGAAGATCTGGCCCGTCAGGAAGACGTCGTCCACCAGCTCCTTGCCGGCCTCCAGCGAGACCGCGCTGAAGATGCTGGCGCCCGACGACACGTTGAACGCCCCGAACCCGGCCCCGCTGGGCCGCGCCCGCACGCGCACGAAGTCCACCAGGCCCGTCTGGATCAGCTGCTCTTCCAGCTCGCGCGTGATCAGGTTTCCGAGGAACTCCTCCAGGAACACGCCGCCCACGATCTGGCTGGACAGCGCCTCGAACGCGGTGCCCGCCGTGGCGCTCTGGCGGCCGAAGACGAGGAGCGAGGCGATTTCGGACGACGGCAGAGGCTGGCGCGTGTTGGCGCTGAGCGCGACCTGCGGGTTCTGCACGGTGCCGGTGAGGCGCACCTGCACCGTGATGTCCTCGCCGCCCAGCTCGGGGTCGCGCACCTGGTACTCGGCCAGGATGTCCAGGCCGGGGTTGAACTCCTGCGTGCCGTAGAAGCGCACCACGCCGGACTGGATCTCGAACTCGCGCTCGATGGGGCCGATGGCGACGGTGTATGTGCCGCGGCGCGCCTCCAGGTCTCCGTACACGGAGTAGGTGGGGTTGCCGGGCGGCTGGTCCACCAGCAGCTCGCCGCCCAGCTGGATGCGCGCGTCCGGCGACTGCAGCCAGACGTTGTCGCCGATCGCCACCCGGAGGTTGCGCGGGCGCAGCGCGGCCAGCAGCGCCGAGGCTCCCGCCGGGGCGCTCACCGTGTCCGCGCCGATCTCGCCCACCTCGGCGCCCAGGATGTCCGCCTCGCGCTCGGCGCCGAGCTCGGGGAGGTAGATGGTGCCGTCCTCGATGCGGACGCTGCCCGTGGCGACCGTGTTGGGGAAGCGGCCGGAGATGGCGAGCGCCGCGTCCACCTCCAGCTCGGCCATCTCGCGGTTGTCGATCAGCTGGAAGTTGTCCGTCGCCAGGCGGATGTACATCTCCGGGCGCGCGGGATCGTCCAGGCGCACGGTGCCGTCCACGCGCGCGCGGCCGTCCGCGGAGTGCGCGACGAGCGAGTCGAGCCGCACCAGGTTCCCGTCCAGCGTGACCTGGCCGGTGATCCCCGTCCAGCGCACCCCCAGCGGGACGACGGTCATGGCGCCGCCATTGAGCTGCGCCCCGCCGCTCACGCGCGGCCTGCGCAGAGTCCCGGTCACCTGTACCCGAGCCTGGGCGACGCCCTCCGCGTTCTCGATGGTGGGGAGGGCGGAGGCGAGGAGCGCCAGCGGGAGCGAGTCGGCGTTGAAGGAGGCGGTCAGAGCACCGTCGCGCGCCAGCTCCACCTGCGGGACGGTGCCGCCCAGCGAGACGACCATCGGGACGCCGGCGCGCAGCTCCATCACCTGGCGCCCGCCGATCTGCGCGTCGCCGGTCACGTCCATGCGGCCGGCGGCGTAGCGGCCCACCAGTGCGAAGCGGTCCAGGCGGAAGCCGCGCACCAAGAGCGAGTCCACCCGCGCGTCCAGCGTGATCAGCGGCGCGGCGACGGGGCCGGTGATGGCGGCCCGCAGGTTCAGCGCGCCCGCCAGGTCCGACACGGCGGTGTTGGGGGCCAGGCGGCGCACGTCCACCAGGCTCAGGTCGGTGATGCCGATGCGCAGGTCCGCGAGCCCCGTGGTGGGGAGGGCGCCGTCCGCCTCGATCAGCCCGCGCCCGCCGTCCGCGCGGCGCAGGGCGAAGTTCTCCACGGCCAGCCCGCGGTCGCCCCAGCCAAGGCGGGCGCGGTGCGCCAGCTCCCAGCGCGAGTCGCCCAGGCGCAGCGCGAGGGTGTCGAAGATCGCCCCCACCGGCGTCGCCCCGTCCAGCTCCAGCCGTCCGGAGGCGGTGATGTCGGTGGCGGGATCGCGGCGCGCGGCCAGGGTGAAGGTGCTGCTTCCCGGTGCCAGGACGGCGTTCAGCCGCAGCTCGTCCAGCCGCTGGGTGCCGTATTCGAGCGCCGTGCCCTCCACGTTGACGCGCCCGCTCCACGCGGTGCCGGCGCGCAGGCCGTTCACGTCGAAGGCCAGCGTCCCCGCCGCCATCGTGCCGTAGCGGAGGCCCCGCGCGTTGCCCTTGGCGGCGACCGTGGGCGCCTTCACCGTGCCCGTGATCGTCCCCGAAGCCGTCAGCGCACCGGCCAGGTCGGGGAGGGTGTCGCCGCCGGGGATGATGGGGCGCAGGAGCGCCAGGTCCGGCGCGTTCAGCGCGAACTGCAGCGGCGTGGGCGAGGGCGTGGTGAGCCCGATGGCGCCCGTGGCCGAGAAGCGCGCGCCGCGCAGCGCGAAGTCCAGCGTGTCCACCCGCAGGATGCCGCCGCGCGCCTCCAGCCGCGCGAGCCCGGTCTGCAGCGGGTAGCGCCCGATCAGCGACCCCGGCTCCGCGCGGAAAGCGACGGTGCCCGCAAACGTCTCCGGCGTGGTGCCGCGGCCCTGGATGGCGAGCGTGCCGGTGAGGCGCGTGCGCGGCGCGGAGGTCATCCCCGGCAGCCCGCTCACGTCCAGGTCGGCGACGGCGCCGTTGACCGCGTACGAGGGGACGGGTCCCGGCGCGTACCAGCCGTCCACGTCCAGCAGACCCTGCTCGCCGCGCAGCGCCACATCGAAGCGGTACGGCTGCCGCCCGCCGCCGGAGAAGGCCACCGGCCCGGTTACAGGCGATGGGAGCAGGTCAGGCCGTCCAAAGAGCGAGCCGATGCGGAAGTTGTCCACCCGGCCGGACACGTCGAACTGCGCGGGGCTGCCGCCGGGGCGCCGCACCGTGCCGCCCAGCGCGAACGTGCCGCCGCCCTGCGCCAGGTTCACCCCGAAGCGCATGTCCTCGGTGGTGCCGCGTGCGTTGAAGGTGCCGGTCAGCAGCCCCTGCGCGGCGGCCGGAGCGTTCTGGAGCACGGAGGCCGCGCGGAACGCCTCCACCGAGCCCGTGACCTCGAAGCGCGGCACCGCGCCGCCCATCGCTACGTTGCCGCGCGCCGCGATGGCGCCGGCCGCGCCGCTCAGGTCGAAGCGGAAGTCGACGTTCTCCCTGGTCCCGCTCACCGCGATCGGCCCGGAAAGCGTGGCGGAGCGGAAGGGGAGCGCCGGAAAGAGTTGCGTCAGCGTGGCCAGGGCGAGCGGCTCGGCGCGCCCTTCCAGCGAGTAGCGCATCGGCGGGCCCATCGCGAACGTCCCGTTCAGCCCGCGGATGCGGCTCTCCGGCGCGGTGCCGACCGCGTACGCCAGGCTCCCTTCCTGGATGCGCAGCGCGGAGAGCGGACCGGAGAGAACGGCGCCGCCGCGCATCACCCCCTGCAGCATCGCAGCGCTCTCCGGCGCGAGCGGGCGAAGGGTGGAGAGGTAGAGCGGGTCGGCGCCCACGCGCAGCCCCTCCAGCCGCATCGGCTGGCGCCCGGCGGCCAGGAGCACCCGTCCCTGCGCGGTGAGGACGGAGGGCGTGGCCTCCGGAGCGTCGCGCGGCGTGACGCGCGCGGCGAGGTCCACGCGCAGCGCCTCGCCCTCGCTGACGACGGTGCCGCTGATGATGCCCGCGAACTCGCTGCGGTCCAGGTAGCCGAGCGTTTCCAGGTCGGCCAGGCGCACGCGCTCCATCGTCAGGCGCGCATCGCGGACGGCGGTGGGCTGGCCGGGCGCCATGATGACGGTGACGTCGCCGCCCAGCCGCGAATCCAGGATCGCCACGCGCGCGTCCGTGACGGCATACTGCGTGCGGCCCCCGCTCAGCGTGTTGATCCCCAGCGAGAACGCCGCGGTGCCCTGCCCCGGAATCGCGATCCCCATCCCCTGCAAGTCGCGGAAGTCGAGCGGGGCGAAGCGCAGGTCGATGTCGTACGCCAGCGCCTCGCCGGCCGGGGTCATCGTCCCGCCGCCGGCGAAGCGCGAGTGCGCGGCCCGCACCTCGGCAAGGTTGAAGCGGATCACCTGGTCGCCGCGGTCCTCGAAGAAGCCGCGGACCTGCGCGATGCGCGTGTCCGGATTGCGCACCGTGGCGGACATGGAGCCGATGTCCACGCGCCACCCGCCCCCGCCGCCGAAGCTGATGCGCGGGAGGACGGCGTCGAGGTCGCTGAGGTACGAGACGCGCACCCAGCGCCCGCCCTCGCGCCGGATCTCCGGCTGCTTGAGGGAGGCGAAGCGGCCGGTGGGGGCGGCGGGGCGGCTTTCCAGCGGGTAGGCGATGCGCGCCCGCCCGTCCACGATCTTCATCCCACGGATGACGATGGAGCGGGCCGCGGGCTCGCCGTTGGCGCCGGCGGGGCGCACGGGGGTGCCGTCCGCCTCCGCCAGCACGATCCCGAAGACGTTCCACTCCCCCTTTGCGTCCTGCGACAGCCGCAGGTCGGGGCGGATCAGCTCGGCGTCGCGCAGCACGTACGCGCCGGTGCCGCCCACGGAGCCCGCGTCCAGCGTGCCGCGCGCGAGCGGCGCCGCGACGATGGTGTCGCCCTTCGCGTCCAGGAAGGCGACGTTGCGCAGCGCGATGGCGAGGGAGCCGTCTTCCTCCACCGCCTGCACCGTGAACGCCTCTCGCGGCAGCCCCAGCGCCATGCTGACGCGCTCCTCGGCCACCTCCATGGTCTGGGTGCGGCGGATGAACATCCACACGCCGCCAAAGGTGAGCGCGAAGCCCACCAGCAGCCCCAGCATGAGGAGCCCGACGCGTCCCAGGCGGCGGCGTGGCATCAGAACGTCTGCCCCACCGAGAGCTGGAAGATGAAGCGGTTGAGGCTCAGCGCCCCGCCCCGCCCCTCAGGCGCGAAGCTCTGGTTGATGGGCGTGGGAAGGAGCTTGTCGTTCTCGTCGATGGCGTACAGGCACCCGCGCTCCGGATCGTACGGATTGTACGCGACGTCCACCCGCAGCGGCCCCACCGGCGTGGCGTAGCGGAGCCCCACGCCGGGGGTGATGCGCAGCCCAGGGTCGCGGCTCTGGCACCCTTCCACCTGGCGGGTGGCCGGGTCCCACACGCGCCCCGCGTCCACGAAGCCGGCCAGCCGCAGCGCGTCGCGCAGAAAGGGCGAGGGCGCCGTCACCTCCAGCGTCCCCAGCAGCGTGCGGGTGCCCCCCGTGGCCGAGTTGAGCGTGTCCACGTCCAGCTCGGTGACGCTGCCGTCGTCGCTCAGCCGGGTGCGCTCCACGTAGACCTGCGGCCCCAGCTCGTTGCGCGGAAAGCCGCGCACCCCCGCCGGGCCGCCGCCGTAGAAGCGCCGGTTGGGCGGAATGTAGCCGTCGCCGTTCAGCAGCCCCTGGAAGAACGTCCCCCCCGCCAGCCGCCCGGACGCGATGACGGCGCCGCCCAGCCGCCGGTACACCGTGCCGTCGGCGTACAGGCGCAGGTACTCGTCCTGCGACCCCAGCGCCGCGGAGGCGTAGTCGATCGTGGTGCGAAGCTGGTGGCCGCCGCTGGGGAAGGGGTCCAGCCGCACGCGGTTACGCAGCACGGAGGTGTTCAGCGAGTTGGACCAGCGCGACCGCTTCAGCGCCTCGATGTCTTCGCGGTTGCACACCTCCACCGCCACGCAGAAGAAGAAGTCGTTCGCCTCGGTGCGCGACCTTTCCACCGTGAACGTGGCGGAGAGCAGCGTTCCGCTCGCCACCTGGCGGACGAAGCCGGCCTGCCCGCCGCGCGCGCTGCGCAGGTAGAGCCCCACCTCGGTGAGCCGCTCCGCGTAGGCGCTGGCCAGGAACGAGGTGCGGATGCCGAAGAGGCGCGGCTGCACGAAGTCCGCGGCGACGCGGTAGTTCAGCGCGCTCGCGATGGTGGTGTCGATGGAGGTCGATGTGGAGTCGAGCTGGAACTCGTCGCAGAGCCGCGTGTCGCGCAGCCCGTCCACCGGCCCCGCGGCGCCCAGCTTCGACACCAGGCCGGAGACCTCCAGCCGGCGCGCGCCGCCCAGGAAGTTGCGGTCCGTGTGGCTCGCCTGGGCGCGGAGACAGTCCTGCGTGCCGTAGCCGACGGCGGCGTCCACCGCGTAGCGCGCCGCCTCGGCCACGCGCACGATGACGGTGGAGCCGATGCTGTCCATCTCCAGCTCCGCGCTGTCCGGCGTGAGCTGCAGCGAGTCCGGCGCCACCTCCACCGCCGCGAAGTCCACCAGCTCCAGCTCGAACAGGTTGCGCTGGCTGCGCGAAAGGTCGGTGGCGCGCAGCCGCTTCCCCTCGCGGATGGCGATCTGGTGCCGCGCCGTGCGCTCGCTGATGCGGTCCAGCCCCGCGAACAGGATGGTGTCCACCGTCACCAGCGGCCCCGTGTTGGCCACCAGCTGCACCTCGGCCACGTCCGCGATGGTGTCGATGGAGTAGTTGCGCAGTACCTGGGCGTAGGGGAATCCCCTGTCCAGAAGGTTGTTGCGCACCGTGTCCACCGATGCCAGGAAGTCGTTGCGCCGGAAGGGCTCGTTCACCTTCAGCGGCAGCTTGCGCGCGATCTCGCCCGCGCTGTCCGCGCGCTCCACCCCCTGCACCTCCAGCACCCGCAGCGTCACCAGGTCGCCGGGGGTGATGCGAAAGGTGACGTCCACGCTGCCGCCCGCGATCTCCTGCACGTCGGGTACGACGCGGGTGCCGTAGTACCCGTTGTCGCGGTAGGCGAGCTGGATGCGCACCACGTCGCGCGAGAGCACCCCCAGGTCCAGCGTGGGCTCCGTGCGCCCGAAGCCGAAGGGGCAGATGGGGAGGACGAAGAGCTTGCACGACCTGCCGCGCGTGGTGACGACGCGGCGGAGGGTGTCTTCGGAGATCTCGAGGTCGCCTTCGAACTGGACGCGGCGGATCTCCCGCCCGGCGAACTGCGCCAGGCCGGGAAAGGGGCCGGAGGGCGCCCCGCCGCCGCCGGCGCACGCACCCAGCAGCACCACCGCCACCAGCAGGGCGAGGGCGTGGAGCCGGCTTCTCGTCGTTCTGCGCTCGGGCGCAGCGTGCATCGGTTTACGCTCAGGGCAGGCGGCGTACGGCGGCGCTCACCGGGGGCGGCGTGCGCGCCGGGCCGGAGTGCGGAATCCTGGCAATCTACTGCGCGGCGCGGGCAAGGCAAAGCGGCACCTTCCGTCCCCGCGCCGGTACGTTCGTGCACCGGTGTACCCGGCCGCCGAAACAGTCGTTCCGAGCGAGCAGGATCGCGGCTCTCACATCGAGATCGTGTCCACCTGCACCGGCGGGATCAAGATGCTGTCCCGCGGCCCCGGCGTCACGGGGTCGGCCACTCCCTCCGGCTCGCGCGCCTCGGGCTCTTCGCGGCGGGGACGCGTGGACTGCTCGGCGCGCGGCGCGGAGCCGTCCACCGGGAAGCCGGCGCGGCGGCGCACGTCGCGCCACACGCGGGCGGACTGCTCGCGCACCCACTCGCGCACCTGCGTCTCCGCGGCGTCGGCGGCGCGCTCCCACCAGGGCGGCGCATCCGGGGCACCGCGCGGGCAAACGCTGGGCGGCACGGCGCGGCGCAGGAAGTACTCGTCGAACGAGGCGCCCGTGGCCCGGCACCCCGGCGAGATCACGCGCAGCCCGGACACCGCCACCTTGCGCTCCACGACCCCGCCGGGCGGCTCCCACGCCACCGGCACGCGCCCGTTGGCGGCCGCGCGCACCATGCGGCCCCACACCGGCGCCGCCAGCTCGCCCCCGGAGCCGCGCGCCGTGATGGGACGCCCGCGGTCGAAGCCGATCCACACCGCGCCCACCACGTCCGGCGTGAAGCCGACGAACCATGCATCCGTCGCGCCGTTGGTAGTCCCCGTCTTCCCCGCCGCGGGGCCGCGCAGGCCTACGTCGCGCGCCTTGCGGCCGGTGCCGCGGTCCACCACGTCGCGCATGGCGTCGGTCACCAGGAAAGCGACGCCGGGGTCCAGCACGCGCCGACGCCGCACGCCCGGCTCCCACAACACCTCGCCCGCCGCGTTCTCCACGCGCGTCACGAAGCGGGGCTCCACCCGCGTCCCCAGCGTGGCGAAGGCGGTATACGCCCGCACCAACTCCACCGGCCGCAGCGCCGCCGCGCCGATGGCCACTGAGGGAAGCGCGGGGACTTTGGCGGTAATCCCCATGCGCCGGGCCTCGGAGCTGACCTCGTCCAGCCCCGCGCGCTCCGCCAGCCGCACCGCGACGGTGTTCACGGACCAGCGCAGCGCGTTGCGCACGGACACCGGCCCGCGGAAGCGCCCGTCGAAGTTGCGCGGCTCCCACACGTCGCCGGCGGGCATGGTGCGGCGCAGCGGCTCGTCGATGAAGGTGTCGGTGAGCGCCACGCCCTTTTCCAGCGCCGCCGCCCACACCAGCGGCTTGAACGCCGACCCGGGCTGGCGGAATCCCTGCGAGATGCGGTCGAAGCGCGAGTCCTCGAACGACCTTCCGCCCACCCACGCCCGCACGTCGCCGGTGCGCGCGTCCATCAGCACGGCGCTCCCCTGCAGGTACGGCGTCTCGGCGCCCACCGTCGCTTCTTTCCGGCGCGGACCTTCGAAGCGCCCGAACACGCCGCCCTCCACGCGCCGGATCTGGGCCTCGAGTTGCTTCTCGGCGGCCTCCTGGGCGCGCGGGTCCAGCCCGGTGCGGATGCGCAGCGCCCCCGCGTAGAGCTGCTCCCCCATGCGCTCTTCCAGCACGCGGCGCACCATCTCCACGAAGTACGGCGCCCTCCGCCGCTGCTGCTCCGTCTCCAGGCGCGCCAGCTTGATCCCCGCCGCGCGCGAGACGTCGCGCTCCACGGGCGTGATCCGCCCCTGCTGCGCCATCAGCCCCAGGATCAGGTTGCGCCGCGCGATGGAGCGGTCCGGGTTGCGGCGCGGGTTGTAGTTCGTCGGCGCCTTGGGGAGCCCCGCCAGCAGCGCCGCCTCCGGCAGCGTGAGATCCGCCGCGTGCTTGCCGAAGTAGATCCGCGCCGCCGACTCGATCCCGTAGACGCCCTCGCCGAAGTAGATCTGGTTGAGGTACGTCTGGAGGATCTGGTCCTTGTCGTACTTGTTCTCGATCTCCGTGGCGACCCGGATCTCCAGCAGCTTGCGCTTGATGGTGCGCTCGGAGGCGGGTAGCCGGTCCGGGAAGACGTTTCGCGCCACCTGCATGGTGATGGTGCTCGCGCCCTGGCTGCGCCCGCCGGGCATCAGGTTGCGCGCCGTCGTGCCCAGGAAGCGCCGCCAGTCCACTCCGTGGTGCGAATAGTATCGCTGGTCCTCCACCGCCACGAACGCCTGCGGCACGTATTTGGGAATCCGCGTGATCCTGACCACCTCCCAGCGCACGGGGGTGAGCCGGGCCAGGATGCCGCCGTCCGCATCGTAGACGGTGGCCGCGCCGCCGGGCTGCAGCGACGCCACGCGGGCCACGTCGGGGCATCCCATGAACCCGCACCGCTCCCACATGAACGCGGGGATGAAGCCGATCAACGCGAACGCCCCCAGCACCCACCTGCGCCGCTTCCGATCGCGGAGCGACGCGCCGAGCACCCCAACGGTCGCGTCCACCACGTGAAGAAAGAACTCCGCGTCGCGCCGCAGCGTGTCGCGCAGCCAGCCGCGCGGGTTCTTGGCGGCGTACTTCGCCGTCGCGACGAACTCCTCCCAGCGCTGGCGCACGCGCGGAAAGTAGCCGCCTCGGTAGATGTTTCGGACGCGGGGCTGGTCTTGGGGATCGGTCATGTATGGCGGTCGGGGACGCTATCCGCGGGGGCGGCGCGCCGTGCTCGGTTGCTCGCGGGGGGTGGACTGCACAAAAGGGGCCCGGGAAGGGCTGGGAATGGGGAATGGGGAATGGGGACAACAGGCCAGGCGTCGGTGGGGCGGATGGCACGGGCAGCCACGTGGGGCTGCCCCTACGGGGTTTCGGGTCGTGGGCGGGGATCGGGCGCGGCGAGGGAGGGCGGACACGCAGGTCCGCCCCTACGGCATTGGGGCGCGTCGCCACATGACAAAGAACGCCCCGATCAAGGATCGGGGCGTTCTTCGATGTCGGGAGGGCCGGGGGTGAGGGCCCCTCAGCCCACGCGCAGCAGCTTCGCCAGGTCTTCCTGCGAGAGCTCGCCAGACTTACGGCCGCGCGTGGTGCGGGCCTCCTTCTGGGCGGCGCGCTTCGTCTGCGGCATCGGGGCCTGCTCTACCGGCGGGGCCGGCTCGCCGTCCTCACCCAGGATCAGCGGGGTGTCGGCCACGAAGAAGGAGTAGCCGGGGACGTTGACGCGCGGGATGCGCGAGCCAAGAAGCTGCTCCACCGCCGCCACGTCGCCGATCTCGCCGCCCGACATGAGGGTGATCGCCACGCCCGTCTCGCCGGCGCGGGCGGTGCGGCCCACCCGGTGCACGTATCCTTCCGGTTCCTTGGGCGCGTCGTAGTTGATGACGTGCGAGATGCCGTCCACGTCGATCCCGCGCTGCGCCACGTCCGTCGCCACCAGCACCTGCACCTCGCCGCTGCGGAACGCCTCCAGCGCGCGGACGCGCTGCTGCATGTTCCGGTCGCTGTGCATCGCCTCCACCTTGATGCCGGCGCGCGACACGGCCTGTGCCACGCGGTCGGCGCCGAACTTGGTGCGGCAGAACACGAGGGCGCTCTTGAACTCCGGCTTCAGCAGCAGCTCCAGCAGGAGCCCCGTCTTCTGGCGCGCGTCCACCGGGTACACGAACTGGTCCACGCCCTCGGCGGCCTGCACCTTGGGCGCCGCCTCCACCGTGACCGGGTCGCGGAGGATGTCGTACGCCAGCGACTTCACCGAGTTGGGCATGGTGGCGCTGAAGAAGAGCGTCTGCCGCCCTTCCTTTGGCATCCGGCGCATGACCTCGTTGATCTGCGGGCGGAAGCCCATGTCCAGCATCCGGTCGGCCTCGTCCAGCACCAGCACCTCGACCTTGGAGAGGTCGATGTTGCCGCGCTCGATGTGGTCGATCAGGCGTCCCGGCGTGGCCACGAGGATCTCGTAGCCGGCGCGCAGGCCGCGCATGTCCTTGTCCAGCGGCACGCCGCCGTACACCACGCCCACGAACAGCTCGCTGCCGCGCGAGTAGTCCCGCGCAGACTCGCCCACCTGGATCGCCAGCTCGCGCGTGGGGCAGAGGACGAGGGCGCGGAGCCCTTCCTTGCCACGCAGCCGGTGCAGCGTGGGAAGCATGAAGGCCGCCGTCTTGCCGGTCCCGGTGGGGGCCCGGCCGAGGACGTCCCGCCCTTCGAGGGCGGCGGGAATGGCCTGCTGCTGGATGGGGGTGGGGATTTCGTACCCGAGCGCCGTGACGTTGCGTACCAGCTCGGGCGCGAGGTTGAGCTCGTTGAAATGCATTTTTCCTTGTTGGGTGGCCCGGACTCTTCCCTCCGGGTCCGCCGCTGGTCGCAGCGCAGGCACCGCGTGGTGCCCCTCGTTCGCCGCTCGTGAGTTTGTCCAGGATTGGACGTAGTGCCCAGAAGAATCACACGCCGATTCTGGCGCGGGGCACGACCGCATGTCTCGGAATCGTTCCAAGTCCTCTAATTTAACGCATTTGCCCCGTTTACGACACCCCGCGCCCGGTTTACGCCCGCTGCAGCACCGAAACCGCCTCCAGACATGCCGACTGCCCGCGCATGGGTCAGACACTTGCAGCACATGGCCGTAGCGGCCCGCCACGGCGGGCAGTAAGTTGTCGCGGCTTGCCGCACGCCTCCGGGGCGGGGCGGCTCACCGGCGCACCCTCGCGGGCGCCCGCACGACGTGTGGACCATGGCAGACCTTCGCGAATTCACCGGGCCCAACGCGGCCTACGTGCTGGACCTGTACGACCGCTTCCTGAGCGACCCCGCCTCGGTGGACGAGGAGTGGCGCGGCTACTTCGCATCCTTTTCGCCGACCGGCGAGCCCTCGGCCACCGGCGCCGCGTCCGCCGCC